>NZ_JBQSYH010000007.1:0-244859 GCF_052379125.1 Halomonas sp. AOP13-D3-9
GGTGGGGCAGTTCCGCTGCCAGCACCGCGTTGCTGCAGTACGAAATCGACACCCATATGACTGCGTTAGCCGAACGCTATGGTGAGGCCGACGCTGTGCGTGCTTACCGCGCTTGTGCCGAGGCTATTGGTGAGCTTGAGTCCTTGGCGGCAGGGCTGGGCAATGTGGATTTTGAACGTCAGCAAAGTCTTTACTATGCCAGTAACGAAGAGGATGTTGCGTCCCTCAAAGAGGAGTTGGCGCTGCGCCAAACACACGGGTTTGAAGCCGAATGGATGGAGCGCGAGGCTATTTTGGCCGAGTACGGCTTTGTGGCACCTGGCGCTATTCTTACTCGGCTAGCCGCCTCTGTTGACCCCTACCGCATGGCGTATCAGCTGTTTTCCAGGGTGGTTGAGCGGGGAGGGGAGGTATATGACCGCACACAAATGGAGACGATGGTGCCGGATGCTGAAGGTGTCACGCTCACGTTGGCTAATGGCGCCAAACTGCGTTGTCAGAACGTCGTTATGGCCGCAGGGTATGAGTCGCAAGCCTGGCTGCCAGAAAAGGTGGCCATCAACCGCAGTAGCTATGCGCTGATCACCGACCCGTTACCACCAGAGGCATTGGGTAAACTACGCCACACCATGGTATGGGAATCGGCGCGGCCTTACCTCTATATGCGCACTACCCGTGATGGACGACTCCTCGTGGGCGGCGACGATGATGACGAAGATATTCCCAAGCGCCGCGACGCGCGAGTAGAGGAGAAAGCGGAAGGGCTGGCAGCTAAAATAGAGGTGCTATGGCCTAAGCTCGATATCAATCCTACCTTCTCCTGGGGCGGCACCTTTGCTGAAACCGACGATGGCCTGCCGTTCTTCGGCCCTCATGAGGCCCAGGGCCCACGCGTTCATTTTGCCATGGCCTACGGCGGCAATGGGATCAGCTATAGCATGATTGGCGCCAAGCTGCTGCGAGCACTTATTGAGGGAAGAGAACACCCCTTGGCGGAGCTGTTTTCGTTTAGGCGCCTAGCAAAAATGACGTGAACAATGTCTATATGCGGGTTTGAAAACAGTAGCAAGCAAGTTTAAAACGCGTATTCTTAATGGATACTCATAGGGATAGCGGGCGATGGGCCACACACTATATTTACGTGCACTGGAGCGCAACGACCTGCGCTTTGTTCATGAGCTAAATAATAACCAAAGCATTATGTCGTACTGGTTTGAAGAGCCTTACGAGTCATTTGATGAGCTGGAGGAGCTGTATAACAAGCATATCCATGACAACGCCGAACGGCGCTTTGTCGCGGAAGATAGCCATGGAAATGCCATTGGTCTGGTAGAGCTGATTGAGATCGACTACATCCATCGCAGCGGCGAGTTTCAAATCATTATTACCCCGGAACATCAGGGGAAAGGATTTGCCCGCACGTTAATTCGACAAGCGCTGCATTACTCGTTCACCATTCTAAACCTGCACAAGGTATATCTCATTGTGGCGGTGGATAATGTCAAAGCGATTCACCTTTACGAGGAGAGTGGCTTTATAGAAGAGGGCCACTTGGTGCAGGAGTTCTTTATCAATGGCAAGTATCGCGATGTAAAGCGGATGTATATCTTGCAGGACACCTACCTAATGCAGCTGTCTGAACGGAGTGATGAAAGCGGCGAGTGGGCTTAAGCACGTATTGGTCTGCTTTTGGTTATTTGTTAACTAATCTTAATTCTCCTGCCAAGTCAGCACAGAAGCTAACTTGGCAGGAGTATCGGTGCTTTATATACTTACTGGAACGAAGCTTCTAGGCGCTCTGCACGGTCACCCGCGGCTGGGTGGCTGGAGAAGACGCTGCTGTTGTTGCCGTACTTGGCTTCCATTTTACGTAGAGCTGCAACTGAAGCCTCTGCATTCATGTCGTGGCGCTGCATTAGCTCAATGGCATAGTCATCAGCTGCACTCTCTTGGCTTTGAGAGAACTGAGCATTGATCAGTTTTTCGCCCAGGTCACCAAGCTCAGAGCTTGATAGTGCGGCGGCGGTAGTGCTGCCGCTGGCCGCAGCTGCCTCACGTGCAGCGGACGCCGCATAGGCAACCTGGAAAGCACGCTTAGAGTGTCCTAACGCGACGTGGCCGATCTCGTGGGCGATAACGTAACGCACTTCATCGTCGGTCATCTCATCCATCAGCCCGCTATGCAGTCGAATGGATCCGTTGGGTACCGCAAAAGCATTCATTTCTTCTATTCGATAAACGTTATAGTCAAGCGTATGGCCGTCGACTGTTTCCCAGCCTTGGGTTAACTTGGCCAAGCGTTTTGCATACTGGCTATCGTCTGCAACAAGGTGGTTCTGGGAATCAAGCTGGGCGATGGTTTGATCGCCTAGTTGTTGCATTTGCTGATCTGACATCGTGGCTGCGCCGGCTAAGCTGGAGCCCGCAGACATTAAGCCGCCGAGATCAGCGCCAGATTGACAGCCGCTAAGAGCGAGTGTCGCCGCTAAACCTAATGCATAAGATGTTTTGCGAACCAAAAAAGGTGTTTTCATCGTCCGTTCCTTCGTCAATGTGCGTGCATAACAAGAAGAGTCTGCACGTTGAGTATTGCGCCTTTATTAGCCGAATTAATATTAGACTATTTCTTTATAAGTAGTTATGCAAAAGTTATTGAGTAATCAGTGCCGTAACCATTGCATACGTTTTTGACCGCTTCACAAAGCTTATCGAACGAACTGTAGGCTGTTAACGGTAGCCACCGGTATTTGATTTCGCGCCAAAGGATTTCGATCAGGTTCAGCTCCGGCGAATACGGCGACAAATAGACCAGATGAATGCGATGTGCCATCCAATCAATAAGTTTGCGCTGGAATGCCTTGGAACGGTGCATTCTGGCATTATCCAGTATCACGACGGCGAAGGCGTGGGTCTTTATGTGCCGCAAACTGATCAAAGGCTTCTATAACGGTCTCAGTGGTCACTGACTCGGTGGTCATGTGGTGAAAAAACTCGTCTTTTCTGGTGAGAAAGCCCAGTACATTCAACCGTTTGCTGTGTGGGTAGGCCGTGACTTCCCAGGGCTTGCCTATCGGGCTCCATGCATAAGGAAGTGACGATGATTGCGAGAAACCGGCTTCATCAAAGAAATAGAGATCGCACTCACCCTCATCTTCCCACTCCTTCAATACATTGATCATCTCTTGCGTATGGCGGAAATCTGTTTCGTCACGCTGTGCCCTCAATGAGCGGCGTATCCGCTTACAGCTATAGCCTTTTTTTTAACGCGCGCCGCAACGTGTCCTGGCTGACGACGTTGCCTGTCTGCTCCTGAAACTTGGCATGGAGGACAGGCAATTGATGGGGATATTCTTCAACCAGTTGCTCTAACACAGCAAGATCACTCTCGCTGAGAAGGTGGGGGCGTCCTTCGCGAGGCTTGTCTTGAAGCCCTTCAATACCCTCTGCTTCCCATTGAGATAACCAAGTCGATACCGTATCGCGCCTGACCCCGATAATATCGCGAATCTGGTTAATCGTATGGCCCTTGTGGTTGAGCAGAATGGCGTGAGCCCGACGACGTAGCGCTCTCTTTTCGCCGTACTGGTAGGCTTCATTTAAGATACGTTGCTGGTCAGGTGTTAAAGAAACAAAACGTAAGCGCCGAGACATGGTTCCGTGTTTTACTCTGATGGATTTTTGTTCTTTATACGCGATAATTTATGCGCAGTCACTTATAACTCCATACCTACTCGTGTAAAAAACGATAGAGATCGACTAAGCCCATTGCAAGGTTACGCTAAGCGTTGTTGTTCAATCTGCACAAAGCGTAATTAATCGTATCCGTGGGCAGTATTAAAGAGATCTATCTTTACAAGTATAGAAGCTTGATAGAAAAGGTTTTCTTGTGCAGGCATCTTTTGTCAAGGATGGATGTGGTTTTTGAAGCATTGCAGTTAAAAAAGCGATGTGTAAAGCGTAGCTACAGCTTGGAGGTTGCTTATCTTAGCCAGTGATTGATGGCGGAGCTTGCCAGTTCACCGGTATACAACGGGCGTAAAAAACGCCTCGCTAAAACGAGGCGTTTTATGGTGATGAAATAGCGTACCGCATCCAGGCTTAACGCAGATAAGCTTTAATAGCGTCAAGTGCTGCGCGTTGCTGTATAGCACGCTGCGCCCATACTTCCATGACATCAACTGCCAACGTATGACCTTGGTAGGCTATTCGTTGCATGGCGTTCACTCCTTTTGCAGGGGGTGTGTTATGTGAAAGATATTGTTGTGTACAGCTGGTGTTGTGCAGAGCAGCAATTTAGCTGTGGTGAGATGTTAAGAGCTTTTTTTGTACGGGGCCAGTCCTAACGATGTAGGTGATTTGCCATTCTACGTAAGCTATGGCTTAAAAATCCTGATGTGGTGATATTAGGTATTTGAATGGAAAAGGTTTTCAACCACATAAAAAAGCCGGAAATTAATCCGGCTTCGGTGTTTAGCTTTGGATCTCAAGGGGAAGAAAGCACCTGAATTAGCCTAAATAGGCTTTCACTGCTTCGACTGCGGCACGATGCCATTGAGCATTCAAGTTCCAGAACTCTAGAACTTCATTATCGTATGCAGGGGGTGTTATCAGAAAAGTCATATGTGGTCCTCCTAGTGGGACTACATTATTAGTATAGCACTTTTTTGTTGCAGTGCAGCATTAAGTGGCGTTGCACCGCTGTCATGCGACAAAATAAACGAAGCTGGATAAAATGGTTTGCATAAGTATTTGCCACGAGAAGCCCTATGCGTCTGCGTATTTTGTCTGACCTGCACCTGGAATTTTTTGACGGAAACCGCGAGCTGCCTGAGGTGGATGCCGATGTCGTCGTTCTCGCGGGGGATATTCACCGCAAGTGCGAAGGTCTTGTCTGGGCGCGTTGCCGCTTTCCGGACACGCCGATTATCTATGTGCCCGGCAATCACGAGTTCTATGGCACCTGCATGCCGTTGCTGCGTGATGAGCTGGCGCTGGAAGCTGAGCGTCTTGATATTGAGCTTCTTGATAACCGTGCCATTACGCTTAATGGCACGCGGTTTTATGGCACAACACTGTGGACGGACTTTGCGCTCTATGCTAATGACCCGACCCAAAACCCTGCCCATACCGAATCAAAAGCATTGCGGTATATGCCCGATTTTAAGATTGTTCAAACTTCGCCTGGGGTAACGTTCACACCCCAGGCGAGTCAGCAGGTGCATGCTGACGCACGCACGTGGCTTGAAGAAGAGCTGTCTCAACCGTTTGATGGCCCAAAGGTGGTGGTGAGCCATCACGCACCCCTTCATGACTGCATTCCTGATCAATATTTAGGCGATGCGTTATCCCCCGCGTTTGCCTCTCATCTGCCGCAGTTAATGGGCAAGATGGATGTATGGGTGCATGGGCATGTCCACGAACCCGTGGATATTCTGCGCAACGGTACACGTATCATTGCTAACCCCGGTGGCTACCCCTATGAATTCAATCCGCCGTTATTTAAGCCGGATTGGCTGATTGAGATTTAAAAATATAAGTTTTCCAATAGATTAGCTATCGAGTTCGAACGTCTGTGGCTTCGTTGGAGAAAGGTCATGCCTGCTACTTTGGTTTAAATTTGACGGCTTTTGCTTGCGCCATTCTGACAAGATACCTATCGTCTTAGTTGTATGATGTATTACATAATATATTAGCCAGATCAGTAACCGATATTGTCGGCACGCTAAATGGCCAGCGCATTTATAAAGAGGGCTTAAGGTGACGTTTTCAAAGCAAGCAGTAATTAATGCCATCGGCGATGGCCTGCTATCGTTCCCGATTACGGATTTTGATAGCCAGGGCCATTTCGATGAAGCGAGCTATCGCAAGCGACTGGAGTGGTTTATTAGCCACGATATTTCAGCTGTTTTCGTTGCGGGTGGCACAGGTGAGTTTTTTAGTTTATCGCTGGAAGAGTACCGCGACATTGTTCGCGTGGCGGTGGAGGTGATCGACGGGCGCTTGCCGGTGATCGCCAGCGCGGGTTTAAGCGTGGAAACCGGCAAAGCCTTTGCAAAAGCGGCTGAAGAGGTGGGCGCCGATGGTATTCTGCTAATGCCGCCCTACCTGACCGAGTGCCCGCAGGATGGCTTGGTTGAGTACGCTCGCCAGATTTGTGATGCCACCTCTATCAACGTTATCTACTATAACCGCGGCAATGGTGTTTTGAGCGCGCCCTCTGTGCAGCGGTTGGCCGATCTTTGTCCGAATTTGGTGGGGCTAAAAGATGGTAAAGGCGATATTCAGGCGTTAAATAAAATCGTTAAAACTGTTGGTGATCGCCTGGTCTATATCGGAGGTGTGCCGACCGCTGAAATCTTTGCTGAAGCCTACGTCTCTATTGGGGTGAACACTTACTCTTCGGCCGTTTTCAACTTCGTGCCGGAAATGGCCGTCACATTTTATAAGGCGCTGCGCCAAGGCAATAAAGACGTTGTGAAACAGATTACCAACGACTTTTTTATTCCTTTCGTGGATATCAGGGATCGTAAGGCAGGTTACGCGGTGAGCTTAATTAAAGCAGGGGCCGATATCGTGGGCTACCCCGGTGGGAGTGTGCGGGCGCCTTTGTCCATGCCCAGTGAAGAAGAAATCACCAAGCTTAAACAATTGGTTGATATTGCGAAGTCTTTTTAAAAGCGTTAAAGGCGATCATAGAGGGCGGCGTTTGTTCGTCCTGGAGCGAGATATTACGCGCGGAAATGTTAGGTAAGACGCTCTGCGTGCTGAAGCCGTCTGTTGGAGAACTGTTATGCCAAGCAACGATACGCCCACGATAACCGAGATGCAGGTCATTCCCGTCGCTGGGCGCGATAGCATGCTACTCAATATCGGAGGGGCGCACTCGCCGTATTTTACCCGCAACCTGGTTATTCTCAAAGATAACCACGGTAATGTAGGGGTGGGTGAAGCCCCCGGTGGTGAGACGATTCAAACGTCTCTGGAGCAGTCACGAGAGATGGTGGTCGGTCAGTCGATCGGAAAAATGCGCTCCATGGTTGCGTCGTTGCACAATGCCGGACGGAGTGCCGATTTTGAAGATTTTGGTAAAGGCTCCTGGACATTTGAGCTGCGCATCAATGCGGTTGCCGCGCTTGAGGCTGCGTTACTAGATTTGATGGGGAAATTTCTGGGCGTGCCGGTGGCAGAGCTCCTGGGAAATGGCAAACTGCGTGATAGCGTTGACGTGCTGGGGTACTTGTTCTTTATCGGTGATGGGCACGCTACGCCGCTGGATTTCCGCCGTGGCACCGAGGGCTTGAATCACGATTGGTACCGTTTGCGTGACGAGGCGGCCATGACCCCGCAACACATCGTTGAGCTCGCTCAGGCGGCGCATGATCGATACGGCTTTAAAGACTTTAAGTTAAAAGGCGGGGCGCTGGCTGGCGAGCAAGAAATAGCGGCCGTCACGGCACTGCACAATGCGTTTCCAGATGCGCGCACGACCATTGATCCTAACGGCGCTTGGTCGCTCGAAGAGGCGATCCGGCTGTGCAAGGACCTCCATGGTGTGATTGCCTACGCAGAAGATCCTTGTGGGGCGGAACAAGGCTTTTCCGGTCGCGAGATTTTAGCTGAGTTTCGCCATGCCACAGGATTGCCTGTCGCCACCAACATGGTAGCCACCAACTGGCGGGAAATGGCTCACGCACTGATGCTGCGCTCGATCGATATTCCTCTGGCTGACCCGCATTTCTGGACACTTTCCGGTGCGGTACGCGTCTCCCAGCTTTGCCAGGATCATGGTATGACCTGGGGTTCCCACTCCAACAACCATTTCGATATTTCTTTGGCCATGTTCGCCCAGGTGGGTGCCGCCGCCGTGGGGCACACCACCGCGCTTGATACCCACTGGATATGGCAGGAAGGCGACGCTCGCCTGACTCACAACCCTCCGGAGATTGCGGGTGGCAAGGTAGCCGTCACCGATGCGCCCGGGCTGGGGGTAGAGATCGACATGAAGGCCATTGAGGAGGCTAATAAGCTCTATCGTTCACTGCCTGCTGGTGCTCGGGATGATGCGATGGCAATGCAGTATTTGATAGATGACTGGAAGTTTGATCCGAAAAAGCCAGCGTTGGTGCGCTGAGTGAATACCCTAAATGTGACAAAGAAGGACATTACAATGAAAAAATTAGTACTCAATTTATCTGTTGCGACAGCGATGATGGCCAGTGCCGGTGCATTTGCCGAATATCCTGAGAAAAACATCGATATGATCGTGCCCTTCTCTGCCGGCGGTGGTAACGATACCTTCGTTCGCGCACTACAGCCGCTACTGGAAGAAAAACTCGATACCAACTTGGTCATCCGCAATATCTCGGGCGGTGGCGGGGCCGTGGGGCTGACGCGTGCGCAAGCCTCTGATGCGGATGGCTATACCTTAGCTGCCGCCAGTAACGCATTGCTGACCCTAGAGGCGCTTGGCAACGTTGCTTTTACGCATGAGGATTTTGATTTTATCGCTAAAATCCTTGAAGAGCCTTATGTCATTGCCGTCGGTGCAGACAGCGAATACGCAGACCTGGGTGCGATGGTCGAAGATGCAAAGCAAGGCTCCTCGGTGGAAGTGGGTGTTTCGGGGGTAGGGTCATCCGCTCACATTGCGGCGGTGGCGTTTGCTGATACCGCTGAAGTCGATTTTAACTTCATTCCCTACCCTGGCGGCTCTGAGACTATCGCCGCTGCTATGGGGGGGCACGTGGATGCTGTGGTGCTAGGTGGGGCAGAACTTCGCTCGGCGCTGGAGTCAGGTCGTTTGAAAGCCCTTGGTATGTCCTACAGTGAGCGTAGCGAGTCGTTGCCCGATGTCCCGACTTTCCAAGAGGAAGGCTACGATCTGTCTCTAACAGTATGGCGCGGTATCGCGGGACCTGATGGCCTTCCTGACGAGGCCAAGGAGAAGTGGGTTAACGCCATCAAAGAAATTGTAGAAGAAGGGACTTTCGAAGAGACAGCCTCGAACCTGGGCTTGGATATTGTTCCGCTGTATGGGGATGAACTAGTGGCGTTTATTGCCGAATCGGCGAAAGTAATGAAAGAAAGTGCTGGCGACTTAGCGGCTGAATAAAATAAGGAGTTAGTGACTGATGGCAAAGGATATAGGTAAACCGATCTTTGATCTGTTTCTTGTGGTGGCATCGGCAATTGGGTTTTATATGGCCACTACGCTGCCAGCAGTCAGCATGGCGGGGGGACTTTCCCCCGCTTCTTTTCCAAAACTGATTTCTGGCTTGATTTTTGTGTGTGCCGTGCCCTGCTTGATACGTGATTGTTCCGAATGGTTCGGAGCAAGAGTGGATAGAGAAGTAGACAAAACTCGTAATGCTATGTCTTCCAAGAAAGGCATGATGCAGTGGCTGATCATTGTGGCTTTGATTATTGTTTATATCAATTTGTTCGAGCGGCTTGGGTATATCGTAAGCACAGCGCTATTTTGTTTCTTTAATGTTGTTTGCCTTGTTGTAGCTAGCGGTGAATTCCAGAAATTAAGCAATAGCCGTAAACTGCGAAACTTGGCAGCGTATACAATTTTCTCGGTCGCATTGTCATTGGTTATTTATTATGTATTTACCGAGCTATTCAATATCCCGCTACCGGATTGATGAAGGAGAAGTGAGATGCTGATGGGATATATGGAAGGTTTGGGATTAGTCTTTCAGTTCGGAACATTACTGGCAATAGCCGGGGGAACCTTTCTTGGGATCATCATGGGGGTACTGCCTGGCTTAACATCGGCGATGGCGATAGCGCTATTGTTGCCGGTAACGTTTGGAATGCCGCCAGTGATGGGTATCGGTATGCTGCTAGGCACCCTGTGTGGTGCTGGCGCCAGTGGCTCGATACCGGCCATATTGTTGAATATTCCAGGGACGCCATCCTCGGTCGCGACTACTTTCGATGGCTTTCCAATGGCTCAAAAGGGCGAAGCGGGGAGAGCCCTGGGGCTGGCAATTGTTGCCTCTTTCTTTGGCGGTGTGGCGAGCATGGTGGTGCTGAGCCTTCTTGCTCCGCCTATCGCTGAGTTTGCGTTGCGTTTTGGGGCGGCAGAGTACTTTTCCCTAAGTATTTTCGGGTTGGTAATCATTGCTTCCGTGGCGGGGAAATCCCTACTGAAGGGGTTGATTGCAGGCCTTATAGGCTTCTTTTGTTCTACCATCGGTACCGACCCCATAGCGGGGGTGGATCGTTTTACCTTTGGGCAACTTTCCCTATTGACCGGGATAAACCTCTTGCCGGCGCTGATTGGGTTGTTCGCAGTCTCGCAGGTACTTAAGGACGCTTTCGATTATGATCCGTCCAATAAACTCCAAAATAGTCCCCACAAAGTCGATATCGCGCGACCCCGGTTTCTTGAGACGTTGCGCAATTGGCGTGCGCTTCTTGTCGGCATCGTATCTGGTTCTGTCGTGGGACCTGTGCCTGGTGCGGGGGGCAGTATCGCCTCGCTGGTAGCTTATGACCAAGCGCGTCGTTTTTCTAAAACACCTGAGAAATTTGGCAAAGGGCATAGTGCCGGCATTGTCTCGGTTGAGAGTGCGAATAATGCGCTGTTAGGGGGGGCGTTAATTCCTACGCTTGCTCTAGGTATCCCAGGTGAAGCTGCGACTGCGGTTCTCTTGGGTGGTTTGATGATTCAAGGCGTCACACCGGGACCGATGTTATTTGAAAACCAGAGCGGCATCATATACGGGATCTTTCTAGCGTATTTAGTCGCCAATTTCTTCATGCTTATCATTATGTGTTTAGGTATTAAACTATTTGTCCGCGTACTGCTGGTGCCCAGGAAGCAGTTGCTTTCGGCTATCATCGTTTTCTGTTTTATCGGGGTGTACGGTGTTGATGGGGATGTGTTTAATCTCTACATAATGTTGGCATTTGGGTTGCTTGGCTACTTTCTCAATCGCTATGGGTTTGGGACAGCTCCCGTTATTCTAGGTCTAATACTGGGGCCTATAGCTGAATCAAACCTGAGACGTGGCTTGCAAGTATTCGGAGGCGATTGGTCACCGTTTTTCACACGCCCCATTAGCGTTACCTTTTTAGTTATCGCCTTTGGGCTTCTGTCGTTGACACTTTGGCAGAACTATCGATCACGTCAGAAAGAGGCGAGCTCTGCCACTACCTGAAACCCATGGGCCGCCATGTGAGGCGGCTAGGGTATTGAAGCCCACTCAAGGGAGTGGGCTTTCTTATTATGGGAGTAAGTGATGGCTAACATTGATTTTGAGACGTTGCGCAATACGATTGAAAAGTCACTCTTGAAGGCGGGCCTAAAGCCTGCTGATGCTGAGATCTGCGCGCGAATTCATGCTGAAAGCACCCGCGACGGCGTACATTCGCATGGCATTGGGCGGGTTCCGCGTTTTATTGAGTACGTCGGGAAAGGCTGGATCGATGTCGACGCTAAGCCAAGCCTTGTTCAGCGGCTGGGGGCGATTGAGGTGCTGGATGGAGGGTTTGGCATAGGCGTGGTCAATGCACTCCATGCGACAGAACGGGCCATTGTATTGGCACGTGAACACGGTATGGGGCTGGTGGCGTTACGCGACACCACTCACTGGATGCGCGGCGGAAGCTATGGTTGGCATGCGGTTGAGCAGGGGTTCGCGACGATTATGTGGACCAATACCGAGTCTTGTATGCCCGCCTGGGGCGGAGCTTCCCAGTCGATCGGTAATAACCCACTGGTGATGGCTGTACCACATAGTACCGGGCCTCTGGTGCTTGATATGGCGATGTCGCAGTTCTCCTACGGCAAGCTGCAGACGACTCAGTTGAAAGGTGAACAACTACCCGTCGATGGCGGTTTTGATAAACGTGGAGCGTTGAGCCGTGATCCTGCGGCGATCGCTGAGACGCGCCGCTTGCTGCCGACCGGTTATTGGAAAGGCTCTGGGTTGGCGATTCTATTAGATGCGTTGGCGGCGCTGCTTGCTCAAGGACGTCCTAGCCATACCATAGATAGGGTTCAGCGCGGCAGTGGCGGCGGTTGCAGTCAGGTGTTTATGGTCTTTGACCCTGAACAACTCGGTGGTCGAGAAGCCTGCGATAGCATTGTCGAAGGTATCCAGACGCATCTGGCCGCTAGCACTCCAGCCGAGCCGGGTCGTAAAGTGCGCTGGCCAGGTGAGTCGACTTCACGTCAGCGATATGGTGATGGGGATATTGTTATCGATGACACGCTATGGCGTTCAGTCTGCGAGCTCGCAGGTGAGCCGTAAAAAAGGCTTTTTGTATCGGTAGAAGAGGTGGAGGCGCTGAAGTATTGACCTTAACAACGCTTGGTGGAACTTATAAGACCTAGGTTGTACGATATAATACAACTAGTGGATTAACGAAGGATAGCTTTCATGGCTAAACCCAGCGCAACGGCAACTGCCCTAAAACCGCTTAAAGTAACTAAAGTGACGCAGCAGGGAAGCTTGTCCGTGCATGTGGCCGACCAACTGGAAGCGTTGATCACCCAGGGTAAAGTCGCGGTAGGAGAGAAGCTACCTACAGAGAACAGCCTGTGTGACTCCTTTGGCGTTAGCCGCACTGTGATCCGTGAAGCGATTACCCATCTTAAGTCTCTGGGGCTGGTGGAAACCCGGCGAGGCGTAGGCACATCAGTGCTGCGCTCTTCCACAGTAGAGGCGCGTCCTGCAGAACGCATTAACCCCACTACTGTGGAAGATATCTTGCACCTGCTAGAACTGCGGCTAACCTTAGAGCCAGCGGCGGCGGAACTGGCCGCCTTACGCCACGACGATGAAGATCGTCAGCGGCTGGAGGCGCAGCACCTTGCCTTTAGTAATGCCTATACTGCAAAAACCCAAGCCCGTGAAGAGGATTATCTGTTTCACTTTGCGATTGCCACGGCGACCAAAAATCCCTTTTTCCAATCTTTTTATAAGCAGTGGAGTCAGAGCGTGATTCCCCGCGCCAAACTGCTGAGTATTGATATTAACCCGATCTCCTCCGAGCGCTATTTAGAGCGAGTTCAGGAAGAGCATAGCTATATTCTTGAAGCTATTCTTTCCCGCGATGCGCAGGCTGCCCGCGAAACAATGTTTCAGCACCTTAACCGGGCGCGCAACACCTACGCCCAATATCGTGGACAGAAGTAACGCGCGCAGTAGCAATGCGACACGGGCGACCAGTGATATCACTGACCATTTAAGGAGCGACGTATGACAATGCGAGGCGAAATGCTGATTGGTCAACAATCAGTGACAGGTACCCAAGCCAACATTCAAGCAGTTAACCCGGCTACCGGTGAAAAGCTTGAACCTATCTATGTCGGCGGCAGTCGTGCACACGTTGAGCAGGCTTGCGAGCTGGCTGAAGCGGCCTATGCTACCTATCGCGAAACGTCCCTCGAAGAGCGGGCGACCTTTTTAGAAACCATTGCCAGTGAAATTGAAGCGATTGGTAGTGAGCTGATTGAGCGCGCCATGGCTGAAACGGGCCTGCCCCAGGCACGCATCGAGGGTGAGCGAGGCAGAACCTGCGGGCAGCTGCGGTTGTTCGCTTCAGTAGTGCGTGCCGGTGAGTGGCTTGATGTACGCATCGACCCGGCCATGCCTGATCGCCAGCCGCTACCGCGTGCCGATCTGCGCCAGCGTCATATCGCCCTGGGGCCTGTGGCTGTTTTTGGTGCCAGCAACTTCCCGCTGGCATTTTCGGTAGCGGGTGGTGATACCGCTTCAGCCCTGGCGGCTGGCTGTCCGGTAGTGGTGAAAGGTCACTCTGCGCACCCAGGCACCTCTGAACTGGTGGGCCAAGCGATTCAAAAAGCTGTAAAAGCCTGCAATTTACCAGAAGGCGTGTTCTCGCTGCTATTTGGTGCCGGTAACGAAATTGGCCAGGCGCTGGTAGATGATCCGCGCATTCAAGCCGTTGGTTTCACCGGTTCACGCAGCGGTGGGACGGCGTTGATGAAAACCGCTCAAGCACGCCCCCAACCCATCCCGGTCTACGCTGAGATGAGCAGCATTAACCCCGTCTTCTTGCTACCGGCAGCCCTTAAAGCACGTGGTAAAGAGCTCGGTGAAGCCTTTGTCGGTTCGCTCAATATGGGCGCGGGCCAGTTCTGCACCAATCCCGGTCTGGTGATTGCGGTAAAAGGCCCTGAGCTGGATGCCTTTATTGAAGCGGCACGCGGTGCGGTGGAAGCCAGCGGCGCACAGACCATGCTAACGCCAGGCATTCATCGTGCCTATCAAGAGGGCGTTTCCAGCCTGAGCGGTGCTGATAAGGTGCGTGAAATTGCCCGTGGTCAAACCGGCAGTGACTATCAGTGCCAAACGGGCCTATTTGCTGCAGCAGCGAGCGATTTCCTCGCTTCAGAAGCGCTGCAAGCGGAAGTGTTCGGCGCTACCTCGCTGGTGGTTGAGTGCGAAGATGCGGCGGATGTAAAACGTGTTGCTGAGCAGCTAGAAGGCCAGCTCACCGTCACACTGCATATGGACGACGCCGATTTGGATGCCGCTAAAGCGCTGCTGCCCACCCTAGAGCGTAAAGCCGGGCGTATTCTCGCCAATGGTTGGCCCACGGGTGTCGAGGTTTGCCACGCTATGGTGCACGGCGGCCCGTTCCCGGCCACCTCTGATTCGCGTACGACCTCTGTCGGTTCGGCGGCCATTCACCGCTTCCTACGGCCGGTTTGTTACCAGTCGCTACCGGAAGGCTTGCTACCCGAGGCGCTTAAAGAGGGCAACCCGCTGAAGGTGTCGCGGTTAGTTGACGGTAAACGTGAGCTGTAGCAATAGCGTTGGGCCAATAACTGTTGTCTCCCTCAAGCGGCCTTCGGGCCGCTTTTTCTTTGCATTGCTTGGGGGCGTTTTGAAAACTGACTAGAATTAGACCGTGGTGCGCTGTTTCATCGAACTAATACAACACGACGGGCCAGGGCCTTTGCTCGCGTGTGTAAAAAAACGAACTGGAGAGTATTCCCATGGAGACCCTCGATTTACTAATTGCCCCGCTGCGCGATGGTCTCTATGCCATCATGATGCCGGTCAGTAACTTTATCTGGAGCTATATTCTTGTCTATCTACTGCTAGGCGCTGGTCTGCTGTTTACCATTATGACGCGAGGTATGCAGTTCCGCCTGTTCAGGCATATGGCCTATGTGACGTTCAGCGCACGCGGTGCTGGGGATGGCATTAGCGGCTTTCAGGCGTTTGCCACCTCCATGGCGGCAAGGGTCGGCACCGGGAATCTAGCCGGGGTGGCTCTGGCGCTCTGGGTGGGTGGGCCTGGGGCTATTTTCTGGATGTGGGTCACTGCGCTGCTTGGTTTCGCCACGGCGTTTATCGAATCAACCCTGGCCCAGATCTATAAGCATCGCAATGAGGATGGCGTATTTCGCGGCGGGCCAGCCTACTATATCGAACGCTGCCTGGGGTGGCGCTGGCTCGGTGGGCTGTTCGCGGTGTTTTTGATTATTGCGTATGGCTTAGCGTTTAACGCCGCGCAGTCGAATACCATTGCGCAAGGCATGAATGGCGCCTTTGGCATTCCTAATTGGCTCACCGGGGTGGTGATTGCCATTTTGGCAGGCTTGGTGATTTATGGCGGCCTCAAGTCAGTGGCGCGTACTGCCGAGAAAATTGTCCCCGCGATGGCGATTGCGTATTTGCTAGTGGCGTTATGGATCCTGGTAACCAATCTTTCTGCCGTGCCCGATATGCTCTCGCTGATTGTGATGAGCGCCTTCGGGCTTGGCCCCGCGGTGGGTGGCGCTGCGGGTTACGCCATTAAAGCGGCGATGGAAAATGGCGTTAAGCGCGGCCTGTTCTCTAATGAAGCGGGCATGGGTTCCACCCCTAATGCGGCGGCTCAGGCAACCGTGAAGCACCCGGCCGCCCAGGGGCTGGTGCAATCTTTTGGGGTGTTCGTTGATACCATCGTGATCTGTAGCTGTACGGCGGTGGTGATTCTGCTTTCCGGGGTGTATGAGCGGCTGATGTCGGAATCGCCGGGAGACAGCATCGAAGGTATTCAGCTCACCCAGGATGCCATGGTCGACCACTTAGGTGGTTTTGGGGAGATATTTATCGCCCTGGCAATTCTGTTTTTTGCGTTTACCTCCATTTTGGCCAACTTCTCGTTCTCGTCGGTGAATATCGAATTCCTGTTCCGCCGCCACGCCAAGAAAGCGGTCAGCGTGTTCAAGGTGATTATTATCGCCATGGTGCTGTTAGGTTCCGTCGCGGAGCTAAGCGTGGTCTGGGACTTTGCCGACTTGGCTATGGGGCTAATGGCGACCACTAACTTATTTGCCATTCTGATCATGGGGCCGATTGCCGTCGCCGTGCTGAAAGATTATGAGCGTCAGCGCCGCGAAGGTATTCATGAGCCGATATTTGACCCTGCCATTCTTAAGCGCCCTGAGCAGGTGGATGCGGATGTATGGCCAGTGAAGGAAGCCAAAGAGAAAGAAGCAAAATAAAGCTAGGGATTTAACTCGCTGCTTCAATAAACGCCTTCGCCCTGGGATCCTGCATATAGGCAACATTGAGCCGGACCCAGGGTGTTGGCTGGTGGTCAGCAAAGAATAAGTGTCCTGGCGAGAGGGTGATTTCCCAGCGGTTGGCCAGCTCGTTCAGGGTTTCAGGCGTGATGGCCGCCGGTGGTTTTGCCCACACAAACATTCCACCTGCCGGTTGGCTATAAACCACCCAACCGGCATTTTTAAGCATCGTTAAGGCCATTGCCATTTGCTTGGCGAGCTTGGTACGTAGCCGCTCGGTGAGTTTCCGGTAGCTGCCGTTTTGCAGCATGGTAGTGACGACATGCTCGGCAAAGCGCGAAGCCGAAATACTGGTCAACATCTTGATATCCACCAAGCGCTGTACTTGCCCAGGCGGGGCGGCGATAAAACCGACTCGTAGCGAAGAGGAGAGGCTTTTTGAGAAGCTGCCCAGATAGAACACCCGGTTTAAGCCATCTAGTGCGGCCAGTCGGGTGGTGGGAGTGTGCTGAAAATCCGCGTAGATATCATCTTCAATCACCTTAAAATCGTGCTGCTCGGCGAGCTGCAACACTCGGTGCGCAACCGCCGGGGTGAGGGTACTGCCCGTAGGGTTATGAAACACGCTGTTAATATAAAACAGTTTAGGGCGGTACTCGGCTAACAACGCCTCCAGACGCTCAATATCCGGCCCGTCCGCAAGCCGTGGCACGCCAATCACGCGAACACGCTGTAAGTGCAGTAGGCCGAACAGGTTGTAATAGCCTGGCGACTCTACAAACACCACGTCGCCGGGCTCAAGCAGCATTCTTACCAGCAAATCCAACGAATGGCTGCCGCCGCCGGTCATCACGATCTGCTGGGCGTCAGCGGTAATCGCTAATGGGCGCAGGCGTTCCTGGATCAAACCGCGTAGATCCTGGGGCCCTTGAGGGGTGCTGTATTCGAAGATTCCCGAACGACTTTTACGTGCCACTTGGCGAATAGCATGGGTGAGATCGTCGCCTTCGCGCCAATCGCTTGGCAGCCAGCCGCAGCCGAGTTTTAGCGTGTGCTCATTAGCACTGAAAAGCCCCCACAGCCCGTTGGTGACCTCTTCCAGCCCGCTCGTTGCGGTCGATGGCGACACCAGTGCTGCTGCGCTATCCGCGACGTAAAACCCCGAGCCGGGTTGTGAGCGCACCAATCCAGACGCCACAAGTCGCTCGTAGGCTTCAATTACTGTGTTACGGCTGATGTGATGGGTGGCCGCTAAGCGGCGAATAGAGGGCAACCGACGGCCACCACCGGCACCGTGCGCTGCAATCCAAGTACGAATGCCCGCTTCGAGCTGCTGCGCGATGGGAGTTGCAGAGTGCCGATTAACCTCTAGCTGCATAACGTGCCCTGTTGTTTTCAACTGTTCGCTAAAAGGGCGGAACAGTGTCTGAAAAGTGGTGATTAAGTGTACCTTACCGCTGCCCGGTAAGCGTGCGAGCTTAGCGGTTCAACGACTCGCTTATTTAGGACTTTGCTATGAACCGCGCCGCTATTCTAACGATCAATACAAAAAGTGCCGCCTGCCTGGCGTTTGCGCTATGTACGATTACCACGGCGGTTAATTTACAGGCCCCGCTTTACGATGCGCTGGCAGCGCGGGATGGTTTGGGCGTTGGGGCCACCACCATCGCTTTCGCCTGCTATGTGTTGGGTATTGTGCCGGTGCTGCTGGGGTTAAATGGCCTGGCTGATCGGGTAGGGCGTAAGCCCCTACTCGTTACCGCACTGCTGTTATGTCTCTTGGCGACCGCGATAACCCTGATAGCGCCCGGTTTATTGGCGCTAGGGATTGCACGCTTTCTGCTGGGTATCAGCACAGGACTGACATCAGCCGTGGCGCCCGCTTATATGCAGCTGCTGTTGGGTGGGCAGGATAACCGTTTGGCGACCCACTATGTCACTGCCAGTACCGCGCTGGGGTTTGGTTTGGGGGCGGCGGTCACCAGCCTGTTTGTTTTCCACACCCCAAGCGTATCGCCTCCTAGCCTGTGGCTTTATCTCGCTATAGCTGCGTTGGCGCTGGTGGTGGTCACCACGCTTAATGATCGTGTGCCGAATGCGACTAAAAGCCCTATGCTACGCCTTCCCAGCTACCCCAAGGGGGCGCTCTGCTATGGACTGGCGATTTTGCTCGCCTGGGCCACGGTGGGGTTGGTCATCGCGATTCTACCTTCGGCATTAAACCAACACGGTTTATCCGCCTGGAGCGGCTTCGCCACCTTCGGTGTTTGCAGCTGCGGGGTGCTGTTTCAGCCTTGGGCGAGACGGCTTGAGCCACCTACCGCGACTCGGCTGGGGCTGGTGATTCTGCCGATTGCCTATGCACTGATCGCCTGGGGTGCCGTTCATGGTTATCTTGCAGCGGTGCTGCTGGGCACGGTGGCCGCCAGCAGCGCCTGCTATGGGTTTATCTATTTGGGTGGGCTAAGCGGTGTATTGGCGATTGCGAATGTGTCGACTAGCCAACAAGCCAGTGCGGGCTATTTTCTGATGGCCTATCTGGGCTTTAGTATCCCGGTGATCACCACCGGGATACTGATTGATGCCGTAGGGCACTCCGTGGCGTTAACACTATTTGGCCTCGCGCTACTGGGCGGTGTGATCGCCACGCTAGTTCTGTTGCGCAAGGCGCGGTAGCTAATCGCTTTCAAGCTGTTAGGCGGGATGCTTCTCTACCAACAATCCACAGGAGGGCGCCGCCCAGCGGGTATGGGTGGTAAACACCACATCACATACGACGGGGGAGTAGTAGCGGCGGACTTCGTCATCAATTCTTACCCGCAACGAATCCTGGCTGGTGACCGAAACGTCAGATGCCTCGGGAAGCACCACATGCACAATCACATACAGTAAGCGCCCGGGACGCACCATGCGCACGCGCACTTCAACGGTGTCGATATCAGCGAGACCCCGCGCTACGGCTTGGCGTACAGGCTCCGCGATAGTCTCATCCGGGGTTTTGTTGAGCAGCTCCCGAAGCGCTTGGGAGGCCATACGCACAGGCACGCCCAAGCACAGCACCACCACCGCAATCACCAACACCGAATCCACGTAGGGCAGAATAGCTTGCCAACCTAATCGCTCAAATAGCATCACCAGGCAGAAGGCGGCTAACACGGCCGCCGAAATAACGCTGTTGACTAACCAGTTGAGTTTATCTGCCGCTACCAAGGGACTGCTGACGTGGCGCTGGCTGCGGTGCATCACCCAGGCTGTTAGTGAACAGGCCGCGGTGGCAAACAGGGCATACAGCACTGCCAAGCCCGCTGCGATCTCACGCCCCCCGGTGAGCAGAGCCGCAATAGCATCGACCAAGGCAAAAATAGACACGCCTAAAATAAGTAGCCCTTTGCACAGATTCACCAGCGACTCAAAGTAGCTATAGCCGAACGGGTAGGATTCGCTATCGGGACGGCTGGCTAATTTGCTCACCTTGATAGTCACCAGCGCGACGCTGAAATAGATCAGATTAAACAGCCCATCCAGCAAGATCGCTTGGGAGTTAGATGCCAAGGTGGCCACGATGCCAGCACAGCCAATCAGCAGCGCCATAAAGGCGGAGAAGGATAAGGTGCTTGATTCACTCTTCACGAACTTTTTCTGCTCCTATGCTTACCTAACCAAAAGGCTGACAAGCATAGCAACTTTGTTCGATAAACTTCATTTTTTAAGTCAAGACGAATGTGTTGCATATGGTCGACTGGCCGACGCTCAGCGACCATATGCCTGCATTACTTCAGTAGCATAAAAATTGAGTTACCCCTCAACCCACACCTCATCACCTTTAAACTCAACCTTCCAGGTACGTAGCTTAACGTCCTCATCCTCTAAACACTGGCCGTCTTCAAGGCGGAAGTGTTGCTTATAGATAGGCGAGGCGACTACCGCCGCACCTTTAAGGTCGCCAACGATGCCTCGGGCGATCACGTTGGCGTTTGAGAAAGGGTCATGGTGGTCGAGGGCGAAAAGCTCATCGCCCTTTCCTTGCCCCAGTCCTGGCAAATAGAAAATAGCGACCTGGGCGGGGCCGTCGGCGGTTTCCAGCCAGGCGGCGACGCCGGAGAACGCGACTAGATCGGCTTTGGTACAGACTTTTTGCCACGCTTGACTGTCTTGAATATCCGCCATATCCATCTCTTTTTTCAGTGCCGTTGCGGTCATGGGTTGCCTCGTTTTTATTCAGTGTCAGTGTCGTTGTCAGTGTCAGGGCCCAGCGTCGCTTAAGCGGGGCGCAGCTGGCCGCGCTCGGAGGTCATGATGATTGACGGATCCGGGCGGTCGTCGTTGACGAAGCTGCGGAAGCGCTTGAGCTTCTCTGGGTCGCTGATCGCGTCCGCCCATTCGCATTGGTAAGTATCCACCACGGTTTGCATCTGGCGCTCTAGCTCATCATTGATGCCTAAGCTGTCTTCCAGAATCACCTCTTTGAGGTACTCCAGGCCGCCGTCGAGGTTTTCGCGCCATACCGAGGTGCGCTGCAAGCGGTCGGCGGTGCGCACGTAGAACATCAAGAAGCGGTCAATGGTGCGGTAGAGCTGCTCGTCATCCAGGTCGGTGGCGAACAGTTCGGCGTGGCGGGGACGCATGCCGCCGTTACCACATACGTAGAGGTTCCAGCCGTTTTCGGTGGCGATAATGCCAATGTCTTTGCTCTGGGCTTCGGCGCACTCGCGTGTACAGCCGGAAACACCAAACTTGATCTTGTGCGGTGAGCGCAGGCCCTTGTAGCGGTTCTCCAATTGAATCGCCATGCCGACGCTGTCCTGTACGCCGTAGCGACACCAGGTGCTGCCCACGCAGGATTTTACCGTGCGCAGCGATTTGCCGTAGGCGTGGCCGGTCTCGAAACCGGCGGCAATCAGCTCGCTCCAGATATCCGGCAGGTCTTCCAGGCGGGCGCCGAACAGGTCGATCCGCTGGCCGCCGGTGACTTTGGAGTAGAGGCTGTATTTTTTGGCGACTTCGCCCAGCACGATGAGTTTGTCCGGGGTAATCTCGCCACCGGCCACACGGGGCACCACCGAGTAGGTGCCGTTTTTCTGCATGTTGGCCATAAAGGTGTCGTTGGTATCCTGCAGGGGAATATGCGCTGCGTCGGTGATCGGCTCATTGAAGCAGGAGGCCAGAATGGACGCCACGGCGGGTTTGCAGATGTCGCAGCCCAGGCGGTGGGTGTCGGCGTTGCCGTGTTTTTCAATCAAGTCAGTGAAGGTTTTGATGCCTTCCACGCGCACAATATCGTAAAGCTCCTGGCGGGTATGGGCGAAGTGTTCGCAAATCGATTTATCGACTTCGACGCCGCGGGCTTCCAGCTCATGATCCACCACGCTTTTGAGCAGCGCGGTACAGCCGCCGCAGCCGGTACTGGCTTTGGTATCGCCTTTCACCCCGCCTAAATCTATCGCACCCGCATCAATGGAGGCGCAAATATCGCCCTTGGAGACGTTATGGCAGGAGCAGATGGTGGCGGTTTCCGGTAGCGCGCCAGGGCCGAGGGTGGGCGCGCCGCCGCTGCTTTGGGGCAGGATCAGCGAAGCGGGTTCATCGGGGAGCTCAATACGGTTTGAGTAGTACTGTAGCAGCGTGTCATAAACGCCGTTGTCGCCCACCAGCATGGCGCCGAGCAGCTTTTTACCGTCGCTGGAAACCACCAGCTTGCGATACTCCTGCTTGATGGGATCCAGGTAGCGGAACATCCGTGCGCCGGGGTTCTGATTACCGTGGGCATCACCAATCGAGCCTACGTCAACCCCCATTAGCTTAAGCTTGGTGCTCATGTCGGCGCCGCCAAACTGGGTGTCACCGCCGATCAGCGTCGATAACGCCGCTTTGGCCATTTGGTAACCGGGGGCCACCAGGCCAAAAATGCTCTGGTTCCACAGTGCCACTTCGCCAATCGCTAAAATGGCTGGGTCGCTGGTGAGGCACTGGTTATCCACGACCACGCCGCCGCGTTCACCAATCTCCAGGCCGCAGTCACGGGCCAACTGGTCGCGGGGGCGGATGCCTGCCGAGAATACAATCAGGTCGGTTTCCAGCACTTTGTCGTCTTGGAAGACCATGCGGTGGCGGCTGGCTTCGCCATCCTCAATACGCTGGGTGGCCCGTTCCAGGAGTACTTGTACCCCCAGTTCTTCGATTTTTTCGCGCAGTAGCTCGCCGCCTTCGTTATCCACTTGCATGGGCATCAGGCGTGAGGCGAACTCCACCACGGCGGTATCCAGGTTTAACCCGCGCAGGGCATTCGCTGCTTCCAAGCCGAGCAAACCGCCGCCTACGACCACGCCGGTGGTGGCGTTTTCGGCGGCCGCTTGGATGGCGTCTAGGTCGTCCAGAGTGCGGTACACCAAACAACCATCGCGATCATTACCGGGAATCGGCGGTACAAAGGGGAAGGAGCCGGTGGCCAGCACCAGGCGGTCGTAGGGGTAACGGCCTTGGTCGGTGACCACCTCTTGCGAGTTGCGGTCAATCTCAATAACGGCTTCGCTTGTGCGCAGTTCCACACCGCTGGTGGCGTAGTAATCCGCCTCGCAAAGGGCGAGCGAATCGGCGTCGCGACCGCTGAAGTATTCAGACAGATGTACCCGGTCGTAGGCGCGGTGGCGCTCTTCACCAAACACGGTGACCTGATAGCGCTCAAGAGCGCCGTTATCGACAAGCTGCTCGACCAGGTGGTGGCCGACCATGCCGTTACCAATAATAATAAGCTGCTGTTGTGAAGCCATCGTTTGGGTAGACATCTAAGCCGCCTCCGACGTTGTATGAGAAGAGTGTTTAGAAGAATCAGGAGTGTGTTGAGATGCCGCTTCGCGTAGCACGTCGACATCCGCCGCACCAAACAGCAGGGCTTGGCGGTAAGCGTTGAGATCGGTACCCGCAAGCGCCTGTTCGAAGTACCAGGGGCCCTGGCTGGTGTCGCCGTAGAGCACCGCGCCCTCTATCTGGCCGTTGCGCAAGAGCAGGCGGCGGTAGTCACCGCGTTCAAGGTCGTGGTAATTCAGTACGTCATGCTCGGCGCTAGCCTCGGTGGGACCAAAGGCATAGAGCGCTACGCCGCTGATTTTAAGTTTGGTGGCGCTGGGGGCATCTGCGTAGCCTTGGGTGGCCGCGCCGCACAGCGTTGCGGCAAGCACTTCTACCTGGCGCCAGATCGGTTCCACCAGGCCGTAGGTGGTGCCATCAAACTGGCAGCACTCGCCAAGGGCGTAGATCGTTGGGTCTGAGGTGGTCAGAAATTCATCCACCATGATGGCGCGTTCGGTTTTGAGGCCCGCCTGATCACCCAGTGCTGCATTGGGTGTAATGCCTGCGGCAACGATCACGCTGGAGGCGTTCAACTGGCGGCCATCGGCAAGATGCAGCTTGGCGACCCGGCCCTGGGCGTCGCTTTCTAGTCGTGCTAGCTGGGCACCGGTGATAATGTTCAAGCCGCGTTGAGTGAGGGTGTCTTTAAGCAGGTGCGCGGCGGTGTTATCCAACTGGCGGTTCATCAACCGCTCGCTGCGCTGAAGCACGCTAACGTTGATGCCGTTGCCACGCTTACGCAGCCCTTCAGCCGCTTCAAGACCGAGTAGGCCGCCACCAATCACGACAGCGTCGCCGCCGCGCTGAGCAATGGCCTCAAGTGCTTCGGCATCTTGCAGGTCGCGAAAGCCGTGTACGCCCTCAAGCTCAATACCGGGAACATCGGGCAGCGCTGGGCGCGAGCCGGTGGCGATGACCAGATGATCGTAATCAAACGATTGGCCGCTATCAGTAATCAATGTTTGGCGCGCACGATCAAGCGTCTCGACCTTTTCACCCAGTATCAGGGTGACGCCTTGATCTGCGTACCATGCGGTATCACGCAGGGTCAGCGCGTCTTGCTGCATCTCACCGGCAAGCAGTGGCGAAAGCAGAATACGGTTATAGGCAGGGTTGGGCTCGGCGCCAATCACCGTGATGCGCTGGGGGCGCGCGGGCTGTTTGACCAGCGCCTCGATGAGGCGGTGGCTGGCCATGCCATTGCCAATAATCACCAGATGGTCGTGGGGTGAGCACCGGGAAGTGGTTTCCATGGGTGGCTCCTCTTGTCGTTGCGGCTGCGTGAGCACCAAACAAAAAAACGCCCCTGTCGCGCCCTCTGTTCTGCAATTTGCAGAAGGAGAGCACAGCAGGGGCGTCGTTGCCCGATAGCGCTGTTTAAAAGCGTATGTTTTAAACGTGCGACAACCGCCATTGGCTGTCAGATGGTTAAAAACCTTGTGTTGTTTCAAGCAAGGAACTGGCCAACTGGCCATTAATCAATATTTATTCAACAACGTCAGTTGCTTAGATATAGATAAAAGATAAGCAGTAACGTGGCTCCTTGGCTTCTCTGCACAGTGATGGTGCGAGAAGTGGGGTGGTGTGCACTCTCACACACCATTTCGCCCGCGATGAGTGCTAAAACGAGCGCTTCATTACTGTTTTTTAATTTTTAAATATTTGTTTTTTATGAATTAATTTTTAATGAGGTGCTTTTAGGCTTGGCTTTTGCAGCTTTACTAAGCAACAAGTTAGTTAACAAGTGATAAGCGCTCATTGTTAGGCGATGGCAGCGAACAATTCCAAAGCCGTTCGAAAAATAACTAGCCGTTAGAAAATGTGTAGCTGTTTAAATTGTAGCTGTTTGAATTAATGTAAATTTTGCACCGACGAAGGTGCGCTGCGGCAACGACGTCCAGCCCTCTTCTCTTAATGCGTTTATATAGCGCCTTAGAGAAAGGGACTGGGCGTTTTTTATGCGTGGCGTTAATTAGCAACCCGAGGAGTAGCTATGACTCAGGCCAAAACGACTTGCCCCTATTGCGGTGTCGGCTGTGGCGTGACGGCAACCATTGAAGCGGGCACGCTAAGCGCTGTCGAGGGCGACCGCGAGCATCCGGCTAACTTCGGGCGGCTGTGTGTCAAAGGGTCTGCGCTACACGAAACCCTGGGCGAACAGGGCCGCCTGACACATCCTCGGGTCGATGGTGTTGAGGTCTCTTGGGACACCGCGCTAAGCACCACCGCCGAACGCTTAAACACCCTGCGCACCGAGCATGGACATCACAGCGTGGCGGCCTACCTCTCGGGGCAGCTGCTGACTGAAGATTACTACGTCGCCAATAAGCTGTTTAAAGGCTTTTTGGGCACCCCCCATTTGGATACCAACTCGCGGCTGTGCATGGCCTCGGCGGTGGCGGGGTATAAGCGCGCCTTCGGTGCCGATGCGGTGCCGTGCAACTACGAAGATTTGGAAGAGGCGGAGCTGATCGTGCTGGTGGGTTCTAACCTGGCCTGGAATCACCCGGTGCTCTATCAGCGCATTAAAGTCGCTAAAGAGCGCAATCCGCTGATGCGTTTGGTGGTGATCGACCCGCGGGTGACCGACAGCTGCGAAATCGCCGACCTCTACCTGGGGATTAAACCAGGCAGCGATGCTTACCTGTTTAACGGCCTGCTGGCGTGGATGGCAAAGCGGCGCAAGCTCGATACCCTTTATCTTGAGCGCCACACCGAAGGCTTCGACGAGGCCCTGGAAGCCGCGCAACAAACGGCGGGGTCGGTGGCGGAGGTAGCGGCGGCCTGTGATGTTGACGCCGAGCGGCTGGAAACCTTCTATTACTGGTTTGCCAGCCAGCTGCATGTGGTCACCCTCTACTCACAAGGCGTTAATCAATCCGCCAGCGGAACCGATAAGTGCAACGCCATTATTAACTGCCACTTGGCCGGCGGCAAAATCGGCTTGCCGGGGGCAGGGCCGTTCTCGATTACTGGCCAGCCCAACGCCATGGGGGGCCGCGAAGTAGGCGGGTTGGCCAACCAGTTAGCCGCGCATATGGATTACCACACCCCAGGCGCCCTGGATTTGGTCAGCCGCTTCTGGGCTACCGACAGCATTACACCGATCCTGCCGGAAGAGCCGGGCCATAAAGCCGTAGCGCTGTTTGAAGCCATCGAGCGCGGTGAAATAAAAGTGCTGTGGGTGATGGCCACCAACCCCGCCATTAGTCTGCCCGATGCGTCGCGGGTCCTCGCTGCGTTGGAAAAGTGCCCGCTGGTCATCGTTTCCGAGTGCGCCGCCCACACCGATCTGCTGCCCTACGCGGATATCGTGCTGCCCGCCTCGGGTTGGTCCGAGAAAGACGGCACCGTGACTAACTCCGAGCGACGTATTTCTCGCCAGAGGGGCATGCTGCCGCCCCCAGGTGAAGCCCGCCACGACTGGTGGATAATGTGTGAGGTGGCGAAACGGTTGGGTTTTGCCGAGGCGTTTAACTACGCTCACCCCTGGGAGATTTTCGACGAGCACGCGCGTCTCTCTGGGTTTGAAAACGGGCTTGAAAACAGTATTGATAACAGCACGGTGCCTGGCAGCCCGCAGCGGTTGTTTGATATATCGGGTTTGGTGGGTCTGGGCCAGGATGGCTACGACGCCTTAGCCCCCATTCAATGGCCGGTCACAAAGGCCGCACCCCATGGCACTGCTCGGCTGTTTGAGGATGGCGAGTTTGCCACCGCCAATGGTCGCGCCAAGCTGCTGGCGATCCATCCCCAAGGGCCTGAACAGGCGCTGAGTGCCGCTTACCCGCTGCGGCTGAACACCGGTCGAATTCGTGATCAGTGGCACACCATGACCCGCACCGCTCGCTCACCGCGGTTAATGAATCACCGCGCCGAACCCTTTATGGACGTGCACCCGGACGATGCCCACACCGCCGGTGTTACCGATCAGGGGTTGGCGGTGCTAACCGCCGAGAAAGGCGAATTTCGCGCCCGGGTACGGGTCTCCAACGCCCAGCGCCGCGGTGAGGTCTTCGTACCCATCCACTGGACTGACTGCTTCACCCAGCAGGCCAGAAGCAGCGCGCTGATCGACAGTATTACCGACCCGCTCTCTGGGCAGCCTGAATCGAAACACGGCGCCGTAGCGTTGGCACCCCTCGCCACTGAGTGGCAGGCGACTCTGCTGGTGGCCGATGGCGTAACGGAATTAACGCCGTGGTGCGCGAACCATTATTGGACGCGGATTCCCATGGCAAGCTGCCAGCGCTGGCAGCTTGCCGATACACAGTCGGTCAATGATTGGTTGGTGCAGCTGAAAGCGTGGCTACCAGGGGGCGTCTCGGTGGTCAGCCAAGACCCCACTAACGGACGGCTACGCGCCGCCTGCGTGGAAAATGGTCAGTTGCGCTGGTGGCTAATGGTTGGCCCACCCAGTGAGTTGCCAGGGTTGGCGTGGCTGCAAGCGCGTTTTAGCGATGCAGCGCTGAGCGATACTCACCGCCGGCGTCTATTGGCTGGCTGCGACGACGGCGCTGCGGATACCGGCCCGGTTGTGTGCAGTTGCCACCAGGTGGGCCAAACCACCATCGTCAATGCTATCCGAGAGGGCGACACCAGCGTAGAAACGTTGGGCGCTAGGCTCGCCTGCGGCACCCAGTGCGGTAGCTGTATCCCCGAATTGAAATCACTTATTGAAGAGGAGCGGCCCAATGCCCGCACTAAGCAACCCCTTGCTACAGAAGTGGTTTAACGCCTTTATGCGTTTGTCGCACCGCGCGCTAACGCCGTTGGTTCAGCATGCTGCAGACATACGTTTGCCACTGCGTGGCGAATGCCGCGCCGGGCATGTTTACCTGGTCGGTGCAGGCAGCGGCGATGCGGAGCTGTTAACCCTCAAGGCTGCACGCTTACTTATGCAGGCGGACGCCGTGGTGTATGACCGCTTGGTAGGCGACGACGTGCTGGCGCTAATACCTAATGGGCGCGAGCGCTACTACGTGGGTAAAGCACGTGGTCACCACAGCGTACCCCAGGTGGAAATCGGTGCGCTGATGGTAAAACTCGCCCGCGAAGGTAAATCAGTGGTGCGCCTGAAGGGCGGTGACCCGGCGGTATTTGCGCGGATGGGCGAAGAACTGGATGCCCTGGCCGCCGCCCAGGTGCCCACGGCCATTGTGCCGGGGATCACCGCTGCTTCAGCCGCCGCAGCCTGTATGGGCATTCCGCTCACCGATCGCGGCCATGCGCAGCAGCTGCGCTTTGTGACTGCCCAACTCTGCCGCGAAGATGGCACTCCGGATTGGTCATCGCTAGCGCGTAAGGATGAAACTCTGGTGTTTTATATGGGACTTTCCAAGGTCGACGCGATTTGTCACGGCCTGCGCCAGGCAGGCCTGCCAGATGAGTGGCCGATCATGCTGGTGGCCAATGCCAGTCAGCCCGAGCAGCAGTCGCTGGTGGGGTCGCTTGCAGATATGCCCGAGCAACTCGCCGCCACTCCCTTGCCATCCCCCTGTTTGATTGTAGTGGGCAGCGTTGTGCAGCGAGTCGCCACCACGCCTGCTGTAAAAATCACTGATGTTTGCGCTTCACCTGTCATCTGACCCTGAAACTCACAACAAAGGAAACGCACTCTATGTCCTATTTATTGCCTGCCGAATTTGCCACCAAGATGGTCGATGCTGGCGAAGCCAAGCTGCATATGTCTACCCGCGATGCGCTGATTCGCGCCTTTATGGCGGGAGCCATTTTGGCCATTGCGGCGGTGTTTGCGGTGACCGTGGCGGTGCAAACCGGCTACCCGATTATTGGTGCGATTCTGTTTCCGGTGGGCTTCTCGATACTCTATCTAATGGGCTTTGACCTGCTGACCGGGGTATTTGTGTTAACGCCGCTGGCGTGGCTGGATAAACGGCCTGGGGTGACGATTAATCGTATTCTCAAGCACTGGGGCATTGTGTTTATCGGTAATTTTGGTGGGGCATTAACGGTCGCCTTTCTCATGGCGATTGTGTTCACCTACGGCTTTAGCACCGAACCCAGCGAAGTAGGGCGGGTGATCGGCGAAGTGGGAGAGGGGCGCACCGTCGGTTATAAAGAGTATGGCGCTGGCGGCATGGCGACGATTTTTATTCGCGGCATACTGTGCAACTGGATGGTGTCGCTGGGGGTAGTGGGGGCAATGATCTCAACCACGGTGAGCGGTAAGGTGATTGCCATGTGGATGCCGATTATGCTGTTCTTCGGTATGGGCTTTGAGCACTCGGTGGTCAACATGTTCCTGTTCCCCTCCGGGCTGATGATGGGCGGTAACTTCTCGATTATGGATTACCTGATCTGGAACGAAATTCCGGTAGTGCTGGGTAACTTGATCGGTGGCTTGGCATTAACGGGGCTCACGCTCTACACCACTCACGTGCGTACCGCGCCGCAAAAAGCCCTATGATTAGCTATTGTGAGCGAGCATTGTGCATCCAAACGGTCTGAACAACCCTACGCGGGGGCGCTGTAGACCCATCCCTGGGCGCTACTTTCGCCATCCATGGCGAAAGACCCCCGCTACGGGTTGATTCAGACCTCGGTAAAATTGCTAAAGCTTGTCATTTACCAAGCCTTCGCTGCGGCGAAGGCTTTTTTTAGGGGAAGCATAATGGCAGCGCTGACCATTTCGCTCGGCCAGCACTCTGATAAAGGGCGCAAGCCAAGCAATCAGGATTTTTATGGCGTTTACCTGCCCACTGAACCTCAGCGTTCTACTAAAGGCATTGCGATAGCCTTGGCGGATGGGATCAGCAGCAGCGAAGTGAGCCGCGAGGCTAGCGAGGCGGCAGTGGGCGGTTTTTTGACGGATTATTACGCTACCCCGGCGACCTGGACGGTCAAAACCTCTGCCCAGCGAGTACTGCAGGCCACCAATGCGTGGCTTTACGCCCAAACCCGCCAGAGCCAGTATCGCTACAACCTGGACCGTGGCTATGTGTGCACCCTGAGCGCGATGGTGATTAAGTCCACCACCGCGCACCTTTTCCATGTTGGCGATAGCCGTATCTATCAGCTCTCTGGCAATACGTTGGAGCCGTTAACTGAGGAGCACCGCTTCTGGGCCTCACGGGAAGTCAGCCACTTAAGCCGCGCCATGGGAGCCAGCCAGCATCTGGAGCTGGATTATCGCCCGGTATCGTTAAGTGCCGGTGATGTGTTTCTACTCTCCACTGATGGTGTTTATGAGTGGCTGACCAGTGCCGAAATGGTCGCGCTGATTCATGCCCACTGGGGCGATCTGGACGCGGCGGCCGAGGCACTGATCGCTGCTGCCCTCGATAACGGCAGCGATGACAACCTCACCGTACAGATTGTGCGCATTGATAGCCTGCCTGAACGTCACTCCAATGAGCTTTACGCGGCGTTAGGCGCGTTACCGCAGCCGCCTGAGTTGCGTGAGGGAAGCGAGCTGGATGGCTACCGCATTGTGCGCCAGCTGCATGCCAGCAGCCGCAGCCATGTCTTTCTGGCGGAAGAGATAGAGAGTGGTGAAAAAGTCGCGCTAAAAACGCTTTCGACTGAGCTAAGCCAAGATCCGGCAAGCATTGAACGGTTCGTGCGCGAGGAGTGGATTGCCCGGCGTATCAATAATGTGCACGTGCTTAAAGCGCCTGCCCAACAGCGGCCACGCCACTACCTGTATACCGTGCTGGCGTATATCGAAGGGCAAACCCTGACCCAGTGGATGCGCGACCATCCGGATGCCGATTTGGCCAGTGTGCGCCCCCTCGTCGAGCAGATCGCCAAGGGGCTGCGCGCCTTTCATCGCCTGGAAATGCTGCATCAGGATTTACGCCCTGACAACGTTATGATCGACACCCAAGGTACGGTAAAGCTGATCGATTTTGGCGCTGCCAAGGTGGCGGGGATCGCTGAAGAGGGCAGTGCGGCTAGCGACGATATCCTTGGCACCGCCCAGTACACCGCGCCAGAGTACTTTCTGGGCGAAGGCGGCTCGACCCTTTCGGATCAATACTCCCTGGCGGTGATCACTTATCAGATGCTAACCGGCACGCTGCCCTATGGCACCGAGGTGGCTAAAACCCGCACCCGGGCGGCGCAGCATAAGCTTGCTTACCAATCGGCGCTTAGCGAAAACCGTGAACTGCCCGCCTGGGTGGATGAGGTGCTCAAAAAGGCATTACATCCCACTCCCCACAAACGCTTTCCGGCGCTTTCGGAGTTTATCTTCGAGCTACGCTCGCCAAGCCCAGACATGCTGAAGCGCGCCCAGTTACCGCTGCTGGAACGTGATCCGGTGCTGTTCTGGAAAGGTGTATCGCTAGCGCTGGCTATTGTGGTGATTGCTCTGTTAGTGCGTTAAGGATGGTGGGATGCAGTGTTATCAGCGCGCATCGTCAAAACGGTCAACCCGGCGCAAGGTTGGGAACAGCTTCATCCAGGCGCCGACCACCGCCAAAGTGCCCACGCCGCCAATAATGGCCGCCGGCACTACGCCAAACCCTGCCGCCATGCTGCCCGCGCGGAACTCGCCTAGCTCATTGCTGGAACCGATAAACAGCATGTTGACGGCATTCACGCGGCCGCGCATCTCATCTGGGGTGGCAAGCTGAATCAGCGTCATGCGTACGTAGACGCTAATCATATCGGCGGCGCCCGCCACCAACATGGCTATCAGGGATAGCCAAAAAATCGTTGAAAAGGCGAACACCAGATTGGCAATGCCAAAAATCGCCACCGCCATAAACATTACCAACCCAGCGCGGCGCTGAATGCCGCGGATGCCTAAGTAGAGCCCCATTAGGAGGGCGCCCACCGCAATGGCGCTACGCAGCGCGCCTAACCCTTCCGGCCCAACGTGCAGCACTTCCTGGGCGTAGATAGGCAGTAGCGCCACGACGCCACCCAATAACACGGCAAACAGGTCCAACGAAATGGCGCCCAAAATAATCGGCTGATGGCGGATGTAACGAATACCTGCGGTAAAGCGCTTTATGGCAGTGCTTTCCAGTATTTTGGCGGCTTCAGCGAAGCGAATGGGTACCGGGAGCAGCAGCACAAGTGCCGCAATAAAACAGCCTAAGCACACGCCGTAGGCAAGGCTGCCACCGCCTAACCCATACAGAATGCCGCCCAATAAAGGGCCGGCGATCACGGCAATTTTCATGATAGAGCTATTCAAGGCAATCGCAGAGGCAAGCTGCGCCCGGGGCACAATATTGGGCAGCAAGCTTTGTAAGGCAGGACCGGTAAAGGCGCGTGCGGCACCAAACAGCGCCAGAACAGCGTAATAGCCGCCCACATTATGACTTTCATTCAGCGAAAGGGTCAGCAGCAGGGCGCTGCATAGCCCTTGCACCATCCAGCTAAGTTGCAAAATACGTTTGCGCGAGAAGCGATCAACGAAATCCCCTGCAGGTAGCAGCAATAGCACCATTGGCAGGAACTGCGCCAAACCCACATAGGCCAGTGCCATCGGGTCCCTGGTGATATCGTAAACCTGCCAAGCCACTACAATGGCCTGAATCTGCATGGCAAATACCGCGGCTAATCGCGACAGCAAAAAACTTAAAAAGCCTGATTGGCGGTGAAGCGGGAGTAAGGGCGCTTCGTCGCTGGCGGATGTTTCGTTAGCGAAGGTCATGGCGTCATCATCGTAAGAGTTTCAATAGCAAAGGGTTGAAGTGGTGCCGTAGCCACCCCATGTTAGTTAACACGCTATCAATAGAAAAGGATGTTAATGATGCAAAATGTGATGCCTAACCCCGGTTTTGGTACGTTTCGCCTGGAAGGCGATACGCTCAAGCAGAGTATTCACGCGGCGCTTGAGGCCGGGTACCGCCACATCGACACGGCGCAGTTTTACGGTAACGAAACCGGTGTGGGTGAAGCAATTCGCGATAGCAGCATCCCGCGCAGCGATATTTTCCTAACCACCAAGGTGTGGTTCGATAAGCTAGAGCCCGCCACGCTGAAAGCCAGCGTGGACGAAAGTCTGCAGAAATTGGGCACTGATTATGTCGACTTGCTGTTAATCCACTGGCCATCCCCTAAGGACGAAGTGCCAATGGTCGATTACCTGGCGGCGCTTAAAGAAGTGAAAGCCGAGGGTAAGGCGCGCAATATTGGTATTTCCAACTTTACCTGCGCACAGGTAGACGAAGCGGTCAGCATTCTGGGCAAAGGTGAGATTCTCACTAACCAGATTGAGGTTCATCCTTTCTTACAGAACCGTAAACTGGTTGAACACTGCGAGCAGCACGGCATTCAGATCACTGCGTTTATGCCATTGGCCGTGGGCAAAGTAATGGACGACCCGACTCTAAAGCAGATCGCCGAGGCGCATAGCGTTACGCCCGCGCAAATAGCGCTTGCTTGGGTGAAGCAGCGAAATATGATTACCATTCCTTCATCGACTAAAGCGCGTAATATTCAAAGCAACATTGCCGCCTTTGATTTGGTGTTAAGCGATAGTGAGATGGTGGAAATTGCCACGCTGGACCGTAAAGAGCGTATTGCTAACCCGGACATGGCGCCCGCCTGGGATGAGTAAGCAGGGTGATTAGTAAGGATTTACAACACTAACAGATGAACGCTAAAAGCTAGCGTGTGTCAGAGTTGATGCCTGCTTCATGTAGGCATCTATGAATGAAAGGAGAAAATGATGAAAAGACACAAGATTAAAGATAACGCGTTAAAAGCGCAGCTGAGAACGCCGATGTTTAAAATGCAGCAGCAAACGCCGAAAAAAGGTAAAGGCAGCTACTCCCGTAAAGGACGCAACTCCCTGGGAAGGCATCGCCAAGCCGCCTAACCCGGCGTTTTGGCGATGCCTTCCCCAGGCATCTCTGCGCAGTATCCCCCATACTGTGCAGACTCCCATCAGTTTGGCCGATCCAATGGATCGGCTTTTTTTAGTGCGCCATGCATGGCGCGCAACTGAAAACGCCCCGACCACTTCCTGTGATCGGGGCGTCGGCTACGCCAAACTACTCCCGCAGTGGGGACATTTCTCGTAGGCATCGCGGGTTTCAGCCTGAAGGCGCTGGTTGCGTTGGCTTGGCGCTGGCTCCTCTACGCCATGAATGGATACCAGTTGGCCCTGCTCCCAGCGTAAGCCGATATCTTTTAACAGGTGCGGATCATGAAAACGCGGATCTTCGTAAAAACGCCGTTGGGTGCGTGAGTGCTTTAAAGCGTTGAGTAACTTGCGAGTAATGGTTGCAATTGCCATGGGGTCGGTCTCCTGGGTTGGGAGGCCGGGCAATATCGCGATCAGGGAGTATCAAAGGTAATGATAAAGCAACATGGCCGCGACACCTGCCGCGGCCAGTTTTCTCTCTACATGTCTGGCGCGCGACAACAATAAGCTGATACCGCATTATTAATAATGCGATGCAGCTTATTCATTCGTGTCGCGGGGATTTGCCAGCGCATGATGAGGTCTCTGAAAAGTCTCGTTAATAAACTAAAGACTGCCTTGTATAGGCAGTCTTTATCTTTTAACCGATGTTTATGAGAGCGTCAAGTCTAGTTAGCCACTTGTTCTACGTTGGTGGTTTGGCAGGTCTCCATTCGATACCCTGACTGGTAAACGCTGCGCAGACGCAGGCCATGACGACCATCCAACTCTAACTTTCGGCGTAGGCGGCTTACGTGGGTATCCACGGTGCGCGTCGAAACGTCCCCTTTGATGCCCCATACCAGCTCTAGCAAGTGCGCGCGGGTAATTAACTCACCAATTTTTGAGAAGAAGAGTGTAGCTAACCGATACTCACGTTCGGTTAAATCCACGGCGTTACCGGCCACGCTGATATAGTGTTCCTCGGTATGCAGGGTAAAGGTGTCGGGGCAGGTCAGCGCTGGGCGCGGTGTGGCATACCCTGAGCGCCTACCTAGTGCGCTTACTCTGGCAATAAGCTCACTGGGGCGAAGGGGTTTAGCGAGAAAGTCGTCTGCGCCCTGTTCGAGTGCTTTCACGACGTCGTCTTCACCCTGACTGGCGGTAATAAACAGGATAGGCCCACGCCAGCTGTCGTGTTGGCGCAGATGGGCAACAACATCCATACCGTCGCTGTCAGGGAGACGCCAATCGATAATCAGCAGATCAAAACTGTGCTGCTGTGTCGCGCGACGAAGCTCGCTAGCGCGAGTAAACAGTGATACCTGGTGTTCTGCAGTCAGTAGACACTGCTCAATAAAAGCCTGCTGATCAAGGTCATCTTCAAGTACGCCAATATGCATAATGGTGATTTCCCTTATTGTCGTCTTATAAACGTCACACGCGTAGACGTGGAAAACTCATGCCTAAAGTTTAGTTGATAATGATACGTTGACACAAAGGTTTACAGTTCGCTCGCAGACGGCCGATATATACTTCTTGCACTTTCAATCGCTAATACTGAGGTGCAGCTTCATGCGTCGTTCTTTGGTTCTTAAATTGAGGACTTTTATCGTCGCGTTGAGCATTGCTCTGCCGTCGACTCATGCTATAGCCCTGGAAGCACCAGAAGGCCCGGCAGTTTTGGTGGTGAGTGGGAAGGTGGGGCAACCCAACGTGGGCGACGAAGCCCACTTTGATAAAGCGATGCTAGAGGCCTTGGAGCAACACGAAACGATTACCCGCACGCCCTGGTACGATGGTGAAGTGCGCTTCTCAGGCCCATTAGGGCGAGCCATACTGGAAGCCGCCGGTGCCGTGGGGGAAAATATGCGTGTGGTAGCGTTGAATGAGTATGCGGCCACCATACCTGTTAGTGATTTCGCGCATTATGATGTGATTTTAGCCATGCAGGCGAACGGCAAAGTACTGCGTGTTCGCGATCAGGGGCCGCTGTTTGTGATTTATCCCTTTGATCAGCATCCTGAACTCATGAACGAAGAGGTTTTAGTGCGCTCGGTGTGGCAGGTGTCGCGTATCGACGTTGAATAATATAACGGGACAATTGCCATGCTGGCCTTTTTTAAGTTCTATTTTTCCCGCAGTACTCGGGTCGCTACATTTTCAGCGATCCTTTTTTTTCTTTCCGCGCTGACCACCGGTGGGGTCATTTATAATCGCCAGCATGCACTGGAGAATCGCCTGCTCGAAAACCTGCTATGGGCTGGGTATCAGTTTGATAGAGAGGTACGCGAGTTTCGCATAACGCTGCTTGAAGCAAGATCCGACAACGCCACTGTTGACGATGTATTGCTGCGTTATGAAATCCTCTTCAGTCGACAATCACTTTTTTATCAAGGCGAAATCGGCAACGTCGTGGCTAAACTGGAAGGCGTTGAGGAGGTCACTCATCAGACCGAAGCGCTGATCTTAGCCATGGAAGCGCTGCTGGAACCGCTTTGGGACGACTCAGTTGGATTAAATAGTGCCTTAATCGCTACCCTCTTGGAGCGGGCAACCCGTCTCCAGCAGCTCACCGGCACCATTTTGATCGAAACCAATGCCCACGTTTCCCGCATGCGTAGTGATGAGCGTCGGATATTGACGCACCTATACGGTTTAGTGCTACTGCTGATTTCACTGCTTATGTTATCAGGCGGTATGCTGGTGCGCGCGCTGATTCTGGAAAGTCGCTCAAGCGATCGCAAGGCCCAGGCGCTAGAAGCCAAGGGGCAAGAGCTAAATGAGGCTGCCAAGCAGGCAGAGAAAGCAAGTCTCGCAAAATCTGAGTTTATGGCTGTGATGAGTCATGAAATCCGTACCCCGTTGAATGGTGTAGTGGGTATGGCGGATTTGTTAAGCGAAGAGGTAAAAACATCAAGCGCGAAGGCCTATTTGGCGGCGCTTAAGCGTAGTGCAGAGAGCCTTCGTGCAGTGATTAACGATATTCTCGACTATACCAAAATTGAGTCCGGGCGCCTCGACATGGATGTTCAGCCGTTCGATCTCCACCAATGCATCGACCAGCTGTGTGAAAGCTACGCTCTTCGTGAGCCAAAGGCTAAGGTCGCCTTCAGTTACGCTATCGATCCTGCTCTGCCACGCTATGTCATGGGCGACATCGCACGGTTGCGTCAAGTCATCATGAACTTAATTAATAATGCGTTGAAGTTCACCGAAGAGGGCTTCGTTAAATGCCAGGTCAAGCCACTGGGAGACGATAATATCCTTGTTGAGGTGCACGATACCGGCTGTGGTATCACGGAAGCGGATCAAGCACAGCTGTTCTCGGCTTTCTCGCAAGTGGATACCTCTATGGCGCGTCGTCATGAAGGCACAGGGCTTGGGCTCGCAATCTGTAAGCGGTTGGTCGAGGCCATGGGCGGGGAGGTCGGAGTTAACAGCCAGCAGGGGCTTGGCAGTCGGTTTTGGTTCACTGTCAGCTTTCCGGAAACCGAACCACTGACGGTCTACCAGGCCGCTGACAGCCAGTTTGTCCCCTCCGCTAAGCACCATATTTTAGTGGTTGAGGATAACCCGCTAAACCAAACGGTAGCACGGGTGATGCTTGAACGCCTTGGCCAGCAGGTGACTATCGCAGAGAACGGCTTAGAAGCACTCGAACAGCTTAAAGTGGATCATGACAACTTTGATTTGGTCTTAATGGATATGCAGATGCCTAAGCTGGATGGAACCGAAACCACCCAACGCTGGCGCGATTATGAAGCTGTGCATCAACTGGCTAAGTTACCGATAGTGGCGATGACCGCCAATGTGATGCCTGAGCACCGCGAGCGCTGTATGCAAAGTGGTATGGACGATATGATTCATAAGCCTTTTACGCGCGATGAACTGCATCAGGTGATCTGCCGCTATCTCTCTAATGCTGAAATCTTAGCGGCTGATGGCGTTCACGTTCACTCGCCTAATAGCCCCAAATCACTGGGTGACGCCGTCGGCGCCGTTCAGGTGCTCGATAAGCGTCTTTGTGAAGAGCTGAAAAGCACCTTTGAGCCAAGGGCGCTGGAGGCACTGCTGACGACATTTTTAACGCGGTTTGGTGAGCGTAGTGCCCGTCTTAACGCCTACTGGCAGTCAGAGGATCGCCCAGCCTTGTGCCAAGAAGCCCACTCGCTCAAGGGCGCTGCGTCTTCGCTCGGCTGTGCGGCGATTGCTGAACAAGCCAGCCAATTGGAGCAAGCGGCTTTAGACGCCCCGTCCAGCGAATTGGCTGTTTATCTGGAGCGTTTAGTGGCGCTGCATACATCTACACAGCAAGCGTTGCACCGGGCAAGCATGCTCTCTTCCTGAGTCATCACATCGGGCAGTGAACGTTCACACATCCAGGCATTAAAGGCACCGGCGGTTAACGGGCGAGAGATAAAGTAACCCTGCCCAATTGGACACCCCGCTTCAGCGAGAAGAGCGTGCTGCGCCGCTGTTTCTATACCTTCAGCGACCACGGTTAGCCCCAGTTGTTTGCCTAAGTCGATAATCGACGCTGTTATCACCAGTGCTTCTTTGTCCTGGTCGATCAGTGATACAAAGCTACGATCAATTTTGAGTTCGCTGAAAGGCAACCGATAGAGCTGAGTTAACGACGAGTGCCCGGTGCCAAAATCATCTAACGCCAGCTGGCAACCGCGTTGCCGCAATGCTTTAAGCACATAGTTTGCATAGCCCAAACACTCAACGCCGGCTGTTTCAGTGAGTTCCAGAGTAATCTTGCTAAGCACCGCATGGTGGCGTTGGCTAAGCTGATCGAACGCTTCCAGTACGCCCTCTGCTTGAATAAAGGCTGCCGGTATATTAATCGAGATGTTCAAGTCCCAGCCTTGCGCCTGCCACTGGGCTTGCTGCTGCAAGGCAAGCTCGATCACGTACCAGGTGAGTGAAACCATCTGGTCACTCTGCTCTGCCAAGGGAATAAAACTATCGGGGTACAGTACCCCGCGTTGGGGGTCTTGCCAGCGTACCAGTGCTTCGGCCCCGATAACGTGGTTATTTTGAAGGTCTATTTGGGGCTGATAGGCGAGAAACAGCTGGTTGTCCTGGATAGCCCTCGCCAATTCATCGCTCGTGGGGGCTTTGGGGGCTTTTTTTAATGGCTCAAGGAATGATGCTAGATCAGTGAATAGCTTGGCCTTCGCTAGAAAGCCGAGCATGTGAAAACCCATTGCCTTTCCTGCTGTAACCGCCAGCGCGGCAGTTTCTTGTGAACAACTGCTAATAAATAGGATTGACGCCTTTATGCGCAAATCGTACAGGTAGTCGAGTATATCTAGGCCCGTAAACTCGCCTAATCCGAAATCAAGTAGAATAAGCTCAGCATTGAGTAGCGCAGGCTGGCGCACTAACTCTCCAAGGCTACCAGCCGTTAGTACCTCATAGCCGTGTTGACTGAGCAGTGTCTTGCCGAGCAGTCGAACATCCGGATCATCATCAATAATTAACGCATTCGACAGCATGGAGGCTCCTTTGATGACCCTTGCTATTGGCTATCGCGGCGCGGTGGTTAGAAAAGCGCATGCCTTGACAGCAAGTGGTTAAGCCCCTTGGGCCTTATTAAAGCCCAAGGGAGAAATAAGCCGAGAATACTTAGAAGGACTCCCACTCGGGTGGCTGGGCGCTCACCAAACGACGCGGAGCGGCAGGCTTAGTCGAGGGCTTATTAACCATTGAGGAAGGCGCTATTTTGCCAAAAAGGGCTTGCTCATCGCTATTGCTGAGCTTGAAGGCGCCCACTAAAGTGCTCAACCGGTCCGCTTGATCACTTAGTTCAGCGGCGGCAGCGCTGGTCTCTTCAACCATGGAGGCATTGTGTTGGGTCATGCTATCCAGCTCATTAACCGCGTCGTTGACTTGACCTATACCCACACTCTGCTCTTTAGCACCGGCACTAATTTCAGCAATCACGTCAGCCACACGCTCGATGCTTTTTACCATCTCCTGCATGGTGTTGCCGGTTTGCTTAACTTGGTCGACGCCGGATTTTGTGCGGCTTAGCGACGTATTGATCAGCGTGGCGATATTTTTGGACGCATCACTGGAGCGGCTGGCTAATATACGTACCTCTTGGGCAACTACCGCAAAGCCTCGGCCATGCTCACCCGCGCGGGCGGCCTCTACCGACGCATTCAGCGCCAGGATATTGGTTTGAAAAGCAATGCTATCAATCAGAGTGACGATATTACTGATTTCAGATGACGAGTCGTTAATGGTATCCATGGTCTGCTCAACGCTGTGCATGGAGTGCAAGCCCTGTTGTGCGAGCTCCTTGGTTGAAAGTGCTAGTTGATCAGCTTGTTGGGCAGAGTCGGAAGCGTTGTTCACCACTGCCGCGATTTGTTCCATCGACGCAGAAGTTTGCTGCAGGTTGGCCGCGGCCTGCTCTGTGCGAGTCGCAAGCTCCTGGCTGCCTTTGGCTATTTCACTTGAGGCATGTTGAAGGCTAACGGTGCTGCTGCTAACTGACTGAAGCGTATCGTCAATGCGTTTAATAAAAGCATTGAACTGCTGTGCCAGTTCGCCGATTTCATCGCGGCGCTGGCTGTTAATACGGGCGGTTAAATCGCCATCACCTTCGGTGATCTCTTTTATGCGTCCGCTAATCTGGCGTATAGCCCGTGACATCATTAACGGCCCAAATAGTGCAATAAGTGTCGCCGCGATAAAGATGATTAAAGCGATAATGATAGTGGATGTTTGCTGCACTTGGATTCTATCAATCACCGCCACTTCTGCTTGATTAATGGCTGTCTCAATATTCATTCCTGATACATCATATACATCGCGTAGTGCATTAAATTTATCTAGTGAGGAGCCGGATAGCATTGTTAATGCTGCTGCGGTATTGCCGCTTTGGTGCAGTTCAAAAACACGCGTTGCCTCTTGTTGCCAATCGCTATATAACGTTTCAAAGTTGGCTAGTTGCGTGGTTAACTCTGGGTAGTCCTGCATATATTCGGCATAGCGCTGCATGCGATCGTAAGCCTGTTGCGAATTCTCTTCGAATTCGGCGATTAGCTCCGGTGCGCGCTCTGTGTCTGGGTCGGCTAATAGGTACTCGATCTCAGCTACCCGAGCTTGGTACAGGTCTCTATCGGCATTGAGTACGGTGGAGCTAGCAGGAATATAATTTTTAATAAACGTGTCTAAGCGACTCTTTACCATGTTAACGAGCAGCGCATCGGCTACCACAATAGCCAGTAGTGCTAACGCAACGCTGATAAAGGCAAGAGCGTACTTAACTCTTATCTGATGAAGACGATTCATATGTACCACTCCGGTAGTGTAAAACGATGAGAGTACATTAACTGTAAAGTCTTAGTAGGGTCGACAGCTTTGTAATGTTTGTGACTTTTTTTCACGTTCCAGGGCTTAATTAGCGGTGTAACAAATTGGCTAGTATTGTAATAAGAACTATTTATATTTAAGTGGCTATTTATATCCCGCCGCCTGTAATTGAAAAAGTTTCGCATAACGGCCTGCAGTGGCAAGGAGTTCTGCGTGAGTTCCTCGTTCAATAATATGTCCTTGATCAATAACAAGAATAAGATCGGCGCTACGCACTGTAGAGAAGCGGTGAGAAATTAATATCGCCATTTTATCGCGGCTATGCTCACGAAAGCGGGCAAAAATTTCGGCTTCTGCGGCGGCATCCATAGCGGCTGTAGGCTCATCTAGTACCAAAATATCGGCATTTTCGCGCATGTAAGCCCGTGAGAGAGCAATTTTTTGCCACTGGCCGCCGGAGAGCTCCTGACCATTTTTAAACCAGCGGCCTAGCTGGGTTTGGTAGCCGCTCGCCATATTGGTAATAAACTCATCCGCCATGCCGTGACGTGCGGCGCGCTGCCAGCGCTGTTCGTCGTTAAAGGCGTGGGTGTCGCCTACGCCCAGGTTTTCACCTACTTGCAGCTGATAGCGTACGAAGTCCTGAAAAATCACCCCGGTACGTTCGCGTAGTGCTTGGGTGCTCCAGTCGCGCAGGTCACTTCCATCTAGCAGAATCCGTCCCTGGGTAGGGTGATAAAGCCGTGTTAGCAGTTTGATAAGGGTAGTCTTGCCCGAGCCATTTTCGCCGACTAAGGCCAGGCTCTGCCCAGGGCAAAGGTGAAGCGATATATCGTGGAGCACATCAGCACCACCGGGGTAGGAGAAGCTAACATGTTCAAAGCGTAGCCCGTCGCCGGGCAATACACCCTGGGTTAGCGTACCCTTCTCACCCTCTACCGGTTGTTCCAGATACTCATACAAATTGGACAGATAAAGGTTATCCTCGTACATGCCGCTAATGGCGGTGAGGCTGGCGGAGAGCGCTGCTTGCCCCTGTTTAAAAACCATTAGGTACATGGTCATTTGACCCAGGGTAAGCGCTCCGGCAATCGTTTCAATCACCACCCAAGCGTAAGCGGCGTAGAAGGTTAAGGTACCCAGCAAACCGAGCAGAAACCCCCAGCTCTCCCGGCGCAAGGTTAGGCGGCGATCTTCGGCAAATAGCTGGGTAAAGATATCTCGGTAGCGTTTGAGAAATAGCCCTTCAAGGCCAAACAGCTTGACCTCCTTAATGCTGTCTTCCCGTGCCAGCACCGTTTCTAAATAGATCTGCATACGGGTTTGCGGTGAGCGCCAGCGAAACAACCGAAAGGCATCGCCCGAGAATTTGGCTTCCGAGATAAATACTGGCAGGGCGCCTGCCACCAAGATCAGCAGCGCCCAAGGGGAAAACTGCACTAGCAGCACCCCGAAGCTGCCTAGCGAGATAGCGTTTTGCAGCAGTCCAAAGGTTTTATTCACCAGGGCAAGGGGGCGTGTAGACGCTTCACGGCGTGCGCGCGTGAGTTGGTCGTAAAGCTCTGAATCTTCAAATTGGCTAAGTGACAGCTGGCCGGCTTTCTCCAGAATCATCACATTGACCTTCTGCCCCAGTAATGCGCGCAACAGCGATTGCTGGGCTGAAAGGCCGCGTTGGGCCAGGGCGATGAGCGCAATAATAATGGCTTCAATACCCACCAGTTTTAGCACTGGCGTAATGGACACCAGCAGGTTGGGGTCAGTGGCTGCTTGGTGAGCCTCCATCGCGCTCACCACCCCGTCTACAATTAACTGACCCACCCATGCGGCCACGGCAGGCAGAACCCCTGCGACCAGTGTACACAGCGCTAAGCCCAGCATCATCCAGCGGGAGGTTTCCCAGACCAAGCCCAAGGCCCGGCGACTGTAGCGAAAGACGCCAAAAAAACCGCTCACAGGCGAAGAGGAGGTAGTGTCAGAAGGAGGCATAAAATGACGGGCGATTACCTAGCATAAAAGAACTGCCATGATGCGGGGATTGAGTAAGGATAGCTAGATAACAACCGCCGGTTGCCTTCAACGGCAACGCGGCGGATTAGGTTTAGTGGGGCAGGATCTTGCCAGATAAACGACTTACCAAGGCAATACTGCCCCATCGGTGCGTGGCTCGGTGCCGCCTTGCAGTACACCTGTATCAGGGTTGCGCAGAATGATTTGGCCACGGCCAAAGCTGATGGAATCAGCAACTTTGACGATGTCGTGGCCGCGGCGGGCCAGCGCCAGGGCTAAGTGGTTGGGGAAGTCGGCTTCGACTTCAATGGTTTTGCCTTTGGTCCACTTCCAGCGTGGCATATCGAGCGCTGCCTGAGGGTTGAGCTGATCTTCAAGCATGGCCGTGACTACCTGCACATGACCCTGGGGCTGCATATAGCCGCCCATCACACCAAAAGGCCCAACGGCTTGATTATCTTTGGTGATAAAGCCTGGAATGATGGTGTGATAAGTGCGTTTGCCCGGCGCCAAGGCATTAGGATGCTGCGGATCAAGCGAGAACGACCAGCCACGGTTTTGCAGGCTGATGCCAGTGCCGGGCACCACCATGCCCGAACCAAAGCCTTTAAAGTTGCTTTGAATGAATGACACCATATTGCCTTCATCATCTGCGGTTGCCAGGTAAACGGTGCCCCCCTTGATTGGGTTGCCGTGTACGGGGTCAACGGCCTGCTCGTTGATCAGTGAGGCACGAGATTTTAAGTACTCACCGTCAAGCATCTGCGCAATGCTTGGGCGCATGGCGTCGAGATCGGTAATGTGGGCAAAGCCATCGACATAGGCCAGTTTGGTAGCTTCAATACGACGGTGCAGGATTTCGACCTGATCGCCTCCCGCTTCGCCCAGGTGCTCCAGCATCCCCAATGCTTGTAGTGCAATCATGCCGCTGCCATTGGGTGGGATTTCCCAAATGTCGTGGCCTTTGTAGCGCACGCTAATCGGGTCAACCCACTCTGGCTGATAAGCGGCCAGGTCTTCTTTGCGTAACAAGCCGCCATGCTCCCTGGAAAAAGCGTCAATGGCCTCGGCCAACTCACCCTCATAAAAGGCTTTGGCGTGGGTGTCAGCAATCGCTTTTAGGCTTTTTGCATGGCCTTCAGATCGCCATAGATTGCCTGCTTCCGGTGCTCGTCCTTCGGGGGCGAAAGTATCAAACCAGGGTTTGAAGGCAGCCTCGTCGTAAGCTGAGTAGGTGTTGAAAGCTTCTTTCCACATTTGATGAATCACGGGCGATACCGGGAAGCCCTCATCGGCCAATGCAATCGCAGGTGCTAACAACGCTGCAAACGGCAGCTTACCGAAGCGCTCAGACAGCGCCGCCCAGGCAGCCGGGGCGCCAGGCACTGTGACAGGCAGCATGCCGTGATTAGGAATAGCGTCGTGGCCAAGTGTTTTAAGTGCTTCAATAGTGGCTGCTTGTGGGGCAGGGCCGCTGGCGTTGAGGCCATGTAGCTTGCCGTCGACCCAGACAATGGCAAAGGCGTCGCTGCCGATTCCATTAGAGGTCGGTTCAACCACGGTTAATGCAGCTGCCGTAGCAATGGCAGCGTCAATCGCATTGCCGCCTTGCTGCAATATGCTAATGCCCACCTGGGCGGCTAGCGGTTGTGAGGTGGCCACCATGCCACGCTTGCCGAAGGTTGCCATTCGGCGCGAGGCGCTGGGGTAGTAGAGTGCGTCTTGTTGCATAACAGGTTCCTATTAGAAGAATGTTGTTGACTAAATTTATTTACGCATCAAATGTTCTCTTGCTGGCCGGCGCTCTTTAAGCGCTGAATTTTACGATCTTGATAGAGCGAAAATAGAATAGAAGCGACAGCTAATGCTAAGAAAAGCGCAGAGAGAGGCCGAGTTAAGAACGTTAACCAGCTTTCATTAAGCTCTAAGGCCCGGAATAGTTGGCGCTCAAGATTGTCGCCAAGCACTACGCCAAGTATCAGCGGGGTGAGCGGTACTTCCGCCTTCCAGAGCAGGTAGCCGATGACTCCGAAAATGAATAGCACCCAGATATCGAACAGGTTGTTATTCAAGGCGTAGGCGCCAATGGCACACAGCATTAGCACCACGGGGACGAGGATCTGTTGAGGAATCAGCGATATTTTGGCAAACCAGCGCACCAGCAGCAGGTTGCAAAGTACCATGACAACCGCGCCAATCAGCAGGCTGGCATAAATGGCGCCAACCAATACCGGATTTTGTTCAAACATCATTGGCCCCGGTGTAATGCCATGCAGAATCAGTACGCCCATCATGATCGCCATGGGCAAATCGCCGGGTATCCCCAGCGCCAGTGTGGGTACAAACGCGCCACCCGCCACCGCGCTATTTGAGGCTTCAGACGCCACGATGCCACTCGGGGTGCCGGTGCCAAACTCTTCAGGATGTCGAGAGAATTTCTTAGCCTGGTCGTAACTCAAGAAGTTCGCCACGGTGCCACCCGTGCCAGGTAGCGCGCCCACCAAGCTGCCAATTAAAGAAGAACGCAGCGTATTGAGCTTTTGCCCCGCCATATCTTTGAGTATTTGGCCGTAGGGAATCGTTACATTCGTATCGATTTTTTTAGAATCGCTCTTCTCATCTTTTAGCTTTTCGATATTGCCCAGTAGCTGTGAGAACGCAAAAATACCAATCATCACCGGTAGAATTTCAAACCCTGAACCCAGTGCGGGTAGGCCAAAATCAAAGCGCAGATTGCTGTTGCGGTCATAGCCCACTGTAGTGATTAAAAGTCCCAAAGCCGCGGCCATCAGGCCTTTGAGTAGTGCACCGCTGGAGAGCCCCGCCACAAGCGTTAGGGCGAATACAATCAGTGCGGTGATTTCCCACGGACGAAAGTTCATGCTAAAGCTGGCAATCAGCGGCCCGAAAAAGACGAGCACCGCCACACTGATCAGGGTGCCTAAAAACGAAGCTGCAACACCAATCCCCAGTGCACGGCCAGGCTCGCCTTTCTGCGCCATGGGGTAGCCATCATAAACAGTAGTGATGGAGGAGGGAGTGCCGGGGATGCCGAGCATTACGCCCGATACAATTCCGCCTGAGTAGCCGCCCACAAACACACCGACCATCAACGAGACCCCACTCACCGGATCCATAGCAAAAGTGAAAGGGAAGACCACCAGGATGGCCATGGTGACGGTGAAACCAGGAATGCTGCCGCCAATAATCCCAAACAACACTCCGATAACGATCAGGCCCAAAACCGATGGCGTGCCGACCTCCGCGAGCGCCTGGAGGAAAAAGTTAGTCATTATTTACTCCACAGGTTAAGGCAGCCATACATTCAGGCCGTAGCGGAAAACCACAAAAATCACCAGCGTTAGGGTGAAACTGAGAGTGAGATTAATGATCCACTTGCGTCGTGTATTGGTGCCCATCAACAGGGCAAGAGAGGTGACTAAGAAACCTATCGTGGCCGCGATATAACCCACTAAGGGGAGCAACGCGGCATAAAGTCCAAACAGAAGGAATAGCGCGACTATAGTGCGTCGGCTCTTAAACCAATCTGTGAGAAGCTGTTTTGCGCCCGCACGCTCAGGCACTTTTACTAATAATGAGCGCACCAAAATCATTAACGACAGCCCCCCGATCACTACCAATAAAATTCGTGGGAACAGCGCCGACCCATAGGGCTGCCAACTGGTAGGAGGCGCAATGCTGCCTGATTCCATCCACATGACGGCCACAATCAAGAGCAGTACCAGCGCCAAGGCGCGGTCTTTCGTTAGTGTAAGCATTAGCGATGCCTCCGGATGGCTCTAGCCCAAGTAGCTAGCCCAAGTAGCTACGAGGGCTAGAGGGATGCGTCCTCAGTTCTGGAAATCGATGTTTTCGGCAGCAGCAGAGAGGGCCGCTTCGTTGTCATCCAAGAACGCTTGATAATCATCACCCGCTAGAAATCTCACCACAGAGCCAAATTCATTCTCGATACGGCTTTGTACCTCTTCATTCTCAAGAGCCTGCTCGTATGCATCAGCGATGGTGTCGAGAACTTCTTGAGGTGTGCCTTTGGGAGCAAAAATACCACGGCTAGTGGAGTGATCCATCTCAATGCCTTGTTCGCGCAGGGTGGCCACATCCGGCATGCTATCGAGACGCTCCGGATGAGCGATGCCTAGAGCGCGGAAGGTGCCGTCCTCAAAGAACGCGCCGCCCGAGGGAAGGTTGAACATTGCGAAATCAACCTCCTCCGCCATTAGAGCCGATACCTGCTCTCCGGTATCTGGGTAACCCACTAAGCGTACATCTGCCATATCGATGCCCGTTTCCTGGAAGAACTGCGCCCAGAAGAAGTGGTCAGTGGAGCTGGGGATCATGCTGAAACGCACTTGGCCTGGGTTTTCGTGAACAAAGTCAGCTATTTCGTCGGCGCTCTGCACCGGATGATTGGCATGGGCGGTTGGAATATTGATGGTTTGGGTGAGCAGTGCGATGGGTTCGAAGGCATCAAACGAGTAGTCGACGGTGCCCGCTAGTTTTGAAAGCGCAATGGTGTCATGGCTGCCAAGCAGCGTGTAGCCGTCGGGATCAGCATCTTTTACGTTACGTGACCCTAATGTTGCCCCTGCGCCTGCCATATTGACGGGAACGATGGACTCTCCAAGGTTCTTCTCGGCTTCCTGAGAAATCAGCCGGAAGAGTATGTCAGTTGCTCCCCCCGGGCCGTAAGGGATGATCAAGCGTATATCCTGCTCAGGATAGTCAGCGTGAGCCGTGGTGGTGAACGCCATACTAGACGCAAGTCCGATGGCCGCTAGTGTAGTGCTTAGAGTAAATGTTGAACGCGTCATTCTTATACACCTTTATAGATTAGGGTTGGTGTTGTGGGATGCCGCTTTTACTGCGGCGCCGTTGTGAGCGCGTGGTCCCGTTGTCGGGTTCTTGTTGTCTTACAAAAGCACCTGCAAGTGCGTGTTAGCCGAGAAGTAAGGCTCCATAAACCAGGGCGCCCATGACCACAAAGGCGGGATGTGTTTTGAAGCGAATCAGTGCAATAGCCGCCACTACACCAATAATCAGCGTGTGGATAGCACCGCTGCTGTCGAGGCTTTCGAGCAGAAACCCCAAGGTCAGCCAAGCCATCATCATGGCGATAACTGGGCGAACCCACTGGCTCATGCGCTTAACGCGAGGTGAGTCACGGTGGCGGTACAGCAGCCCCAGTGCGCCTAGCATCAAGAGCAATGTGGGGATAACAGTAGCGGCTACGGCGATGAAAGCGCCACCAGCCCCCGCTACTTCATAGCCCACATAGCCCGCCATTTTGGTGGCGATGGGGCTGGGTAGCGCATTGCCTAAGGCTAATGTTTCCGCGAAGGCCTGAGACGTCATCCAGCCATAACGGCCCACCACTTCCGCCTCAATCAGTGGGATAATGGCTGGGCCGCCGCCGTAACCAATGATGTTAGGAATAAAAAACGCTAAAAAGAGATCCCAGTAAATCATGCTGTCCCCTCCGCTTTTTTCTTACCGTTAGGGCGTAGCAGGGCGGCAACGAGAATGGCGCCAATCACCCAACCTGGGTGAATGCCGAGCCAGTAGATTAGCCCGGCGGCTATCATGGCCATGGCAATACTGACCAGCCAGCCAAGGGCGGCCTTGGATTTATCGAAAAAGTCCCAGGTTAGCTGCGCCATCATGACCATAACGACAGGTACTACCGCCTGGCCCATGCCGCGAATCCATGCCACATCGCGGTAGCGGCTGAAAATGCCTAACATAACAATCATCGCCACGATCATCGGCACTATGATGGCAATAACGGCGGCGATACAGCCGATGACACCGCCTACACGGTAGCCAATATAGCCGGGCATTTTGGTGGCAATGGGACCCGGTAGGGTATTGCCAATTGCCAGCACGTCGGCAAACTCTTCATCGGTTAGCCAGTGGTGGCGGGTAACGACTTCGGCGCGCACTAAAGGAATCATGGCCGGGCCACCGCCGAAACCAAAAATGCCGATACGGAAGAAGGCCCAGAACAGTTGCCAGGTAACGGCGGGTGGTTTCATGGACGCATATCCCGTACAGCCGATGAGGAGATTAAAAACATACCCGAGCCTTATTTATCGTTTGTAGATTAAAAAATCGATTATCTTGTCTAAAATAGAATATAGGTAGTGCTCGATCCGACGTCAACAGTGAATATGGAATGGACAGCAGGAGCTGAGATGCATAAAGGACATCGTCATGAATAACTCTTTACCTAAGTCAGCAGGGCCCGCTGGGCTAGCCGGGACAGCATCAAGCCGTGTATTTGATAATTTGCGCAAAGATTTAGTCGGCGGGCGTTTTGTTGCCGGCGAAAAGCTCGCGATCAATGCGCTTAAAGATCGCTACCAGGTCGGTTTAAGCCCGTTACGTGAAGCGCTCAATAAACTGGCGGCTTATGGATTGCTGGTGCAGGAGAACCAGCGTGGCTTTCGGGTGCCGAAGCTGTCCAGGGATGAGCTGGACGATATTGCCCAAATGCGCTTGGAAATGGAGGGAATGGCGCTCGAGCGGGCTATCGCTAACGGCGACTCGCTTTGGGAGGCCGATTTGTTGGCCGCCGCGCATCGCCTGAAGCGGGCCGATATTACCTTGGATAAAGGCGAGGAGTGGGAGCATCTGCATACCCAGTTTCACCGTACGTTGGTAGCGCCGTGTGGGTCGGTCTGGCTACTACGCTTTATTGAGCAATTGCATGATCAGTTTGACCGCTACCGGCGTCTGGGGCCAAAAATGCCGACGATTCGCCAGGAACTGGATGAACAGCATCATCAACTCGTGGAGCTGGCGCTGCAGCGTGATGCTAAAGCGGCGCGCGAATTAATGGATGACCATATTCATAAATCTTACGAAGTCGCCCTGAAGCGTTACCAAGAGCACGTATAGTGCGTAAACCAACATGAGTCACAAACATTCGCTGTTAACAGTTGATAAACTGCTGTCCACGGTCTGTCGGCTATCGCCGATCTAATGGAGCAAAGAGGGTGCTATGCACGCAGATAACCAACACGCAGATAAACAAGTAACGGCGCAAACCCTGCACTGGGTGCGCACCTTCATTGTGGCGCATGATATTTGCCCGTTCGCTCAGCGGGAGCTCGCGCGCGATGCCGTCCGTGTTGAGGTAGTGCGCTCCAAGAAAATCGAAGTGGCGCTTGAGGAGTTAATGGTCGAGGTGCAGTGGCTGGACGAGCACCCAGAAACAGAAACCACGCTGCTGGTATTCCCAACGCTGTTCAAAAGCTTTGATCACTACCTGGATTTTGTTGAGCTAGCTGAAAGCCTTCTTGTCGACCAAGGGTACGAAGGGGTCTATCAGCTCGCCACTTTTCATCCTGACTACTGCTTCGATGGGGCTGAGCCCGATGACGCCGCTAACTATACCAACCGCTCCCCCTACGCCATGGTGCATCTGCTACGCGAAGAGAGTGTCGAAAAAGCGATTGAGTTTTACGGCGATACCGACGCTATCCCTAAGCGCAATATTGCTAAGTTAACGGCGATGGGCAGCGAAGCCGCTGAGCAGCAGTTGCAGCACTGTTTTGACGCGGGTAGCTAGGGTGATGGAAGATCGAGCTGATACTTGCCTTTAGCTTTGGCAACATACTGCAAGCCTCAATGGCAAAAGGGCCAGCCGAGCTGGCCCCGAAGTGTGGCCTAAAACTCCTCCCAATCGGGCGTGGTGCTAGGCAATTGTTTAGATGGGTAAGCGCGAGTCGCTGCAAACGTCTGCTGTGAGCTAGTGACGGCGGGGCTTTCCGTACCACTGTTGGTCACGCGCTTCAGTTTGAAGGTGGTGACTAACTCGGCCAAACGAGAGGCTTCATCCTGGAGTGATGCAGATGCCGTGCTAGTCTCTTCAACCAATGACACATTTTCCTGGGTGGCGGAATCCATCTGAGAAACTGCCGTACTCACTTGGCTAATGCCTGACTCTTGCTCTTTTGCGGCGAGCGCAAGCTCTTGCATCATTTCCGTCACTTTACGAATGGCCTCGTTAATTTCCGCCATATCATGGCCATTTTTCGCTGCTTGTTCCGCCCCCACCACAATACGCTGCGAGATATCTTCAATCATGGTGCGTATTTCTTTCGAAGAGGTGGACGTTTTTGTGGCTAATGAGCGAACTTCACTGGCCACCACTGCAAACCCTCTGCCATGTTCGCCTGCCCGGGCAGCTTCCACCGACGCATTCAGCGCCAGGATATTGGTTTGAAAGGCGATAGAGTCAATCACCTGAACAATATCGTGGACTTTGAGGGAGGTTTCTTCCAGTTCGCGCATCAGTAGGCTAGTGCGCTCAGAGGCCTGTTTGCCGGTATTCGCCTGTTGTGCTGCGTCTTGGGTTAGCTGTTGCGCTTGACCAGCGGTGTCCGCGTTCTGCCGCACAATCGATGAAATTTCATCCATACTCGCGGCGGTTTGCTGCAAAGCCGCGGCTTGTTGTTCGGTACGTGAGGCGAGGTCTTGGCTGCCGCTAGCGATTTGCTTGGAACTAGAGGCGACGGCTTCGCTACTTTGATTGAGTGTGCCAATCATCTCTTCCAGACGCTCTTGCATATCCTCCATGGCACTATAAAGGCGGCCGATCTCGTTACGTCCTAGAGTGTCAATATGGCTGGTCAAATCCCCCTTGGCGATGTTTTCACAGATGCGAACCGCACGCTGGAGTGGATTAATAACGAGCCGATTAATCATTATTTGTACCACAATGTAGAGCACTATGGCCGTTAAGATAAGAACGCCCACGGTGATACCAAACATAACGCTGTCGTGCTGGGCCTCCGAGTAAACTTGATTGCCTCTGCTGAGTGCGTAATCATTGAAATGACTGATCGCAGTGCTGAAACTTGAAAATTTCTGATTGATGGAATTCCTATATTCATCAAGAGCCTCATAACGATCATTAGCCAAATCGTTCCTTAGTTCGTCAGTGACAATAAGGTTGTAGCTATCGACAATGTCAGCAATAAGTGGGCGACGCTCGGAATCAACCGGGAGCTTAAGGCCTGAGAGCTCTGCAATACGCTGGTCGGATCTCTGCAAACTCTGCAGCGCTTCCCCTAGTGCCCGCTCTGCATTGTTTTCGTTACCAGCCTGGTAGTGCTGGGACATACGCTCTAACCTTACCCGAACCTCCATTAGGTTTGTTTCTGCACGGTTAGCAGCACTCGCCTGCTGAGCGCTTATCTCATTAATTTCTGCTAGCAGTTGCGCTGCCTCGCGCTCTTCCATCACGCCCATACCACCCAGCACTATGATCATCGCTAAAAGCACGATCAATGCTCCGGCAATCACTCTCTTAACGGATATATTTTGCATTGATACTCCTCCAATACTCCCCGCACCTGTATTGATGCTTAAGGGAGCTTTAGAAGGTATCAATTACTTGTTGACTTAGCTGGTTAATTAAGTTGTTTTTAATGTATTATATTTTTAAATGCTTAATCGTTATAAAATTGTATAGTTAAATGTTTGCTTGTTTTTTTGCAAGCGTTATAGAGGCCTTTTTTTGGAAAATAAGAGGCTTTTTTGGATGCTTGTAGTCGATTATTTAAGGAGGTGTTTGCTTCTCATGGTAGAAGGGAGAGGCGATAAGAAAAAAGAAAAGCCTGAGCTAAGGGTGTAAACCCCCTAACTCAAGCCAATGCCTTTAATCGTTATTTTAAATGTAACGGTTAAAGTGTCTTATGCATCACATAGGTATCGACAAACCCAAGGCGCGCATGACGGTAGGCATTAGGAACGGTACCGACAATGCTAAACCCAAGTTTCTGCCATAAGGCGACGGCGACCTCATTGGTGGCGACCACGGCGTTGTACTGCATGGCTAAAAAACCCAGTTCCCGTGCCTGTTGTTGGGAATGTTCACACATGGCACGCGCTACGCCTTTGCCCCGTGCGGCAGGGGTGACCATATAGCCACAGTTGCATATATGGCCACCAGGGCCTGCCGCGTTGGCTTTTAAGTAGTAGGCACCCAGCACTTGGCCATTTTCATCTTTGGCAACCACACTCGCATTAGGCGTTTTACACCATAGCTGACGGGCAGCTTCAAAGCTGATATCGGGATCAAACGCATAGGTTTCTTGCGCTGCGACAATGGCTTGGAAAGTTGGCCAGAAAGCAGCAAAATCGTCATCCTTCATTGGAGAGAAAGCGAGTGTGGTCATAGTATCCTGTACAGCGAAGCGCTTAACGGGCTGCCTCAGCCACAATTTCGTAGCTACGCAGGCGGTCAGCGTGGTTATAAAAATCGCTATTAATCATAAGCTCATCGGCGCCAGTGCGCGCTTGGAACTCCTCTAGCTCCGCTTTCACCGTCTCTGGCCCACCAATAATCGCCGCGCCTAAAAACTGGCTGACTTGGGCCTGCTCAACCGGGGACCAATCCAGTTGCTCAACCGGTGGCTGTGACTGAGTTGGCTTGCCGCGGATCAGGTTTAAAAACTTCTGCTGCGCGGTCGTGGCCAGGTAGTGAGCCATTGCGTCGCTCTCTGCGGCCATCACCGGTAGGCCGACCATGGCGTGGGGCTTGTCGAGGTGTTGTGATGGACGGAAGTTGTCGCGATATAAGCGCAGGGCTTCAAATAAATAACCCGGCGCAAACTGAGCAGCAAACGCAAAGGGTAGGCCCAGCTTAGCCGCCAGCTGTGCGCTGTAGCCGCTGGAACCCAGTAACCAAATAGGCACATGGGTACCCTGGCCAGGCACCGCTTTCACACGCTGTTGGGGCTCTGCATCGGCTAAGTAGCTGCGCAGCTCGTTAAGCAGTTGTGGAAAATCGTCGACCCCCGCATGGGCGTTGCGCCGCATCGCCTGCATGGTGGCGCCATCCGAGCCCGGCGCACGTCCTAAGCCCAGGTCAATACGGCCAGGGTAGAGCGTTTCCAGGGTGCCGAACTGCTCGGCAATCACTAGCGGCGGATGGTTAGGCAGCATAATGCCACCGCTACCTACGCGGATAGAGGACGTTTGCCCAGCAATATGACCGATCAATACAGAGGTCGCTGCACTGGCGATACCGGCAATATTGTGGTGCTCGGCGAGCCAGTAACGGGTAAAGCCTAGCTGCTCGGTTAATTGTGCAAGGGCAACGCTATCGCGGAAGGTCTCAGCGGCGCTGCCGCCCTGGCGGATGGGTGCCAGGTCGAGGACGGAAAGTGCCGTGGAAGCGAGTTGGCTCATGGGTCACCTGCAAATTAATTCGTGGGCGCGTAGAGTGGAAAAATTACTTAGCGCGCTTGGTAATTACACGTTATGCGGCCAGTGCAGGTGAATTACAAGGTGCCGACTATTCAGGTGACGGATATACAGGTTCGCTGACTCCTCACTCCTCACTCCTCACTTAAAGGCGGAGTAGGGCGAATAAGAATTTCATTCACATCGACATGGGCAGGCTGAGCCAGCGCGTAAACTACCGCATTGGCAATGTCGCGATCCTCTAAGGCATGGGTCGGCGGTTCATCAAAAAAGGGCGTGTCGACCATTCCCGGTTCGATCAGCGTCACACGCATACCGGTACCGCGCAGCTCTTCGCGCAGGTTGTAGCCGATTCCCGTGACCGCCCATTTAGTTGCGCTATACATAGAGCCTGGTATGGTCGTGCGGCCTGCGGCTGAGCCGGTCAGCAGTACATGGCCTTTACTACGTCTCAGTGCGGGCAAGCAGGCTTGAATAGTCAGTCCCACGCCATAGATATTGGTCAGGATCATCTCGCGCCATGCGTCGTGGTCAGCTTCGCTAAAGCCGCCGGGTGAGCCGCCACGGCCAGCGTTGGCAAAGACGGCATCCAGCCGACCAAAGGTTTCCAGTGCCTGCTCGACCATGGCCTGTTGCTGCTCCATGTTGGTCACGTCTAGCTCGCAGGTCAGCACGTTTTCCGGCCCCAGCTCTTGAGCAAGTGCGGTGAGTTTGTCGCTAGAACGGGCGGCCAGCACCAGTTTGTAGCCTTCACGTGCGGCTGCTCGGGCGGTGGCTGCGCCAATGCCGCTGGATGCGCCGGTAATTAATAGCACGCCGTTATGCATGGGGTGCGCTCCTTGCTCGTTTAGACAGTTAAGTCTTAAGCATGGCTAACCTCATGCCATCCTGCAAACATCCCTTGATCCGCCAGGTACGGCACTGCTCATTAATCATTAACGGGAATGCCCATCAGCGTTAGGTTTTAGCATCTTTACGCTTTAGCATCGCTGAGAGATCCAGTATTGCTTGGGCCATATCCGCCATGCTTTTGCTCTGATCCATCGAGGTTTTACGCAGAAAGCGGTAGGCCTCTTCTTCGCTCATGTCCTGGTGGGCCATGATCAGCCCTTTGGCGCGTTCAATCAGTTTGCGTTCACGCAGCGCTTTACGGGTATTCTCCAACTCATCGCTAAGCCCCTGCAAACGGCTGGCCTGGGCTTGGGTGAGTTCAATTAGCGAGCGGCCTAATGGTGAGGTGAGGGCGTTGGCGGTCAGATCGCCTAACGGTTGCCCATCATTAAGCGCCAGCAGTTGTTCGCACGGCGCAGGTGCATAAGTACAATGCTGCGTTTTAGTTTTCTCTAAAGCGTCTTGCGCTTGGGCGATTTTGCGGTGACAGAGTACGCTCAGCTGTGAGATCAGCGCATCTTCAACCCTTTTCATTGAGTCGATACGCAGGGTGGTCAATTCGTACCAGGTTTCACCCAACGTATCAGGTGTCTGTTTGGAGTGTGATGGCGTTGTCGATGAGCGCTGGCAGGCGATGTCACGCAGTTGGCAAATACCCGACAGCGTGCGTGGTGAAAGCTCCTTTTGCCATGCCTGTTGCGCTTCAGGTGTCGCGAACTCTACAAAGGTGTCAAAGCAGCGCTGTTGATCCGACATTAGCTGGTTGAGCAAGGCACGATGAGGCTCGTCGAAGTGGCCATGAGTGAAGCCAAAGGCGCCGCAGGCGCGCTCCTGGCCCGCCAGCTCTTTGCCCTGCATCAAGTGGAAAATGGCCACTAGCGTGCGGGTAATATCAGGGTCGATAGAGGTATCTGCGGCTTCAAACACAATGGCTAGAAGCCCGCTAGTCAACTGGTTAAACGCCTGGGTCGCTGCATCGGGCGTGATGGCAAAGGTGTCGATGGCCTGGCGAAGCGCGCCAAGTTCGTCGAGGGCGGACCAAACGGCGGCAATCCGGCGCAGTAATCGCGCGGCGGCCTGAGGGCGGGCCTCCTCGCTGAGCGCTTCCAGCCGTTGACGCATTAATGCCTCAGCCTGCTGGCTGTGCTGCCGGTAGGTGTCGCGGCGGGTTTTGAAGCGTTGACCCTGGGAAACCAGGTAAATCGTCGAGGCGCCCCGTTCACGCTGGAGCATATGAATAAAGCGGCTAATATCACCGACTATATCGGCGGTGGTGGCAAGGTGGGTAAGGTTGTCGATATCGCAACGGATGGCGGTTAAGAGCAGTTGCTGCGCTGAAGACATAGAAATTTTCCTTGATGACTCGCCGCCTAAATGTAAACACTCCCCTACTGTTATTCTCCCATACCCTTCATAGGCGTATGGGAGTGAACAGCAACGTAGGGGAGTATGAGTGTACTGGAAAGCATTTAACGTAACGACAGAGCGCCTGCACCTACGTCATCACCCACCGCGTCGCGGTAGGCTTTGGCCTCTTCGGCTTCGGTTGCATCGCTAAAGCGTACCAGCAACACGCAGGAGGCCAAAACCAGTACCGTGAGGCCTAAATAGAACAGGCCTTGTTGATACGTTAGGCTTTCACTGCGGAACAAAAATGCTGCGCCTACCGCGCCCACGTTACCGCCAGCGCCAACAATACCCGCAACGGCTCCCAAGGCTTTTTTATTGATAAACGGCACCACGCCGTAGGTAGCGCCTTCTGCCATCTGTACAAATAGACTGAACACCAGCATGATGCCTATCGCAAGGCTCAATACGTGCATCTGTGAGAACGCCACCAAGGCAATACCTTCGCAAACCAAGGCAATAAACAGCCAGCGAACGCGTCCTTTCAAGCCCCCTTGCTTGGCGAAAAGGTCTGAGAAAACGCCCCCAAGGGTGCGCGCAAAAATATTCATTAACCCGAACAAGCCAGCAATCAGGCCAGCGGTGGCCAGGGTAAGGTCAAACTTATCGAAGAAGTAGATGGCGGCAATGTTGTTGATCGTCAGCTCCACGCCAAAGCAGAGGCCATAAACGACGAACAGCGCCCAAACACGAATATCCTTGGCGGCGGCGAGAAAGCTTTGCGCGGCACCGTTTTCACCTGAAGCTTCAGGCAGTTCGCCGCGTGCGCGGAGTTCGCTGAAGTTACCATTGGGCGCATCTTGAGTGAAGAACCAGTAGCCAATACCGGTAAAGAACATCACGACGCCAGGTACCATCATCGCCAAACGCCAGCCAAAGGCTTCGTTAACGCCCAGCATCAGCATGCCGGAGAAGATCAGCGGCATCAGAATTTGTGTCGTGCCGCCACCTAAGTTGCCCCACCCCGCGCTGGTAGCGTTGGCGGTGCCAACCACATTGGGGGCGAACATCATCGAGGTGTGGTACTGGGTAATGACGAAGGAGGCGCCGATGGCTCCAATGGCCAAGCGTGCCAATAGAAAAGTTTCAAAGCTATCGGCCAAGCCAATGCCCATCACCGGGATAGCCCCTAGCAACAGTAGCCCGGTGTAGGTTTTACGCGGGCCGATGCGGTCGCACAATACGCCAATCGCAAGGCGTACAATGACGGTAATCGCCACCGAAGCGATAATCGTATTGCCGATTTGTGTTTGAGTCAGCGAAAGGTCTTCGCGAACGATCGCCATAAGAGGGGCGATGCCGAACCAGCCGAAAAAGCAGATATGAAACGCGAACCATGAAAAGTGGAAAGCGCGCATTTGAGGGGTCGAGAAGTTGAATAACCGAATGCGGTTGGCTTTATTGCGTATGTCCATGGGATGGCCTCACGGGGCATAAAACGAGTTGATCGCTACGCAACGCAAACGAGTTAGCGCGTTACGTAAACAATTGACGAGAACATGCCTTCATCGTTGAAGGTCAGGCTCGACGCACTCGTACCCAGTTGGGCCTGGTCCACGCCTACCACCACTGGTAGGAGTTATGCAGGTAGTTTGCCAGTTGATTGTTTGTTGATAAAAATCAAAATGTTAATTTATTTTTGCTGAACATGTGAGAACTGAAAGACCAACCGTATGCTGCATGATTGGGCATGCAGTGCGCATTTTGCGGCATCTTGGTGCTGGAGGAGTTTTAAACAATGGTGATTTATGATGCCGGTTATTCATGTAAATAGACGGCGTCTATATCCAGTGTGGAGTGGCTACCGATGGCCTCGAAGTGCTCGCTTAACCAGCGTTCGGCGGCGGCTTGGCCCTGTTCACATAGATGACATAAGAAAGGCCACTCGGAATTGGATTTGCTAGAGACCGAGAGCTCCTCAAGGGCCTGCTCACCGCTGATACGGTGGAACAGAGCCTGCTGATAACAGTTTTCAATGCCCTGCTCATCAAGGGCGTGCTTAAGTAGTGCGATCATGCGGATCTCTTTAATCAGTGCTGAATTAAAGGTGATCTCGTTAAGGCGGTTCATAATCGCCGACGCTGAGGTGGGTACTTCATTACGGCTGATAGGGTTAATTTGTATTAGTAGGATGTCCCGCGCGCTGCACTCTTCCATGAGAGGGAACAGCGCTGGATTACCCATATAGCCACCATCCCAATACGCTTCGCCGTCGATCTCCACCGCCTGGAACACAAAGGGTAAGCAGGCGGAGGCCATCACGGCGTCAACGCTCATCTCTTCACGACGGAACACGCGCTGTTTGCCCGTACGTACATTGGTGGCTGCCACAAACAGCTTGAGCTGCTGGCATTGTCTCACCCGCTCGAAATCAATGTGATCGGCCACGATATCGCGCAGCGGATTTATGTTGAGTGGGTTGAGTTGGTAGGGGGAGGCCACTCGGCTTAACAGATCCATGGCAACAAAGCCGGGCGAGTGATCCAGGCTCCAGTTGCCGGTTAAGATATCCATGGGAGAGCGGCGGATGGGGCTGGCCATGCCTGCTCGGCTCACTGCTTGCCAAAAATCGTGCAGTGCTTGCCGAGCGGTCTCTTTATCACCTCGTGTCAGCGCATCGGCCATCACCACGCCGTTCATCGCTCCGGCGCTGGTACCGCTGATACCTTCAATTTCAATACGATCATCGGCCAGTAGGCGATCAATGACCCCCCAGGTATAGGCTCCGTGAGCGCCGCCGCCTTGTAACGCGAGGTCTAGCTTTTTGACCTGTGCCATATGCTTTTTCCTATTGTCACTAGTGAGAATAGTGATTGCAGTGGAAACAGCATGGCATAAGCAGCTAGAGAAGACGAAAGGCTATTTAGCGGGCAGCTCTATGATGGGCGCTTAAGGCGCCCCTGCTAGCGGAGAGCGATGGCTGGTTGAGTAGGGCGCCTCGAATATGGCGTGCTCCATAAGTTTGTCCAGCTGACGGGCAAGCTGCTGGCTGGCCTCTTCCATTACGCCTAAGGCAGCCAGTTGGCCATTGCGGTCGCCCAGGCGGGCAAACTTAAGTGCTTCAGCACCGCTGTCGTGCATACGACGATGGGGCGCCGCTAGCGCTCGATAAGCGTCGCTGCGTGCGTAGCGTTGGTAACCCTCTCCCTGTTGATGCCAGCGGCCTAAACGGCACTGGTGGTGATCCTCTAAGGGAGTATCTGTGTTGGCAGACAGTAGCTGCTTATAAAGTCTGCACTTCCACACCGCATGATCAAGCTTAGCGGAGTGTAAAAATGCAGCGGTGGCGCTGTGATGAATCACCTTGTGCATATGCTGGGATTGGTCAGCCAGTTGATGCACTGCCTGCTTGGCTGTTTGCGCCGAGAGGGCAATCTCATCGTCAGCCAAGCGCTTTTTCACCACGGCCCGTGAGTGCTCTCTTACCTGGCAATTCACTTGTTCCATCAGCAGGCTGAGTTGGTGGCTCAATCGATGCATCGTAAGTGCTAAGCGGTGAACGTCATCAGCAATGGCTGCTAACCCCGGCGATGGCTGGGTTGCGGCGTCAGTGCTGCCAAGTAGACCTTGGCTATGGGCCGTTTCGAGCGCCGTGCTAACCGCTAGCGCTTGGGCGTGGCCCGCACTGCGTGCAAGACCGACCTGCATTTGGCTTAGGGCGTGTAAGGTTTTGGCGAGGACTAACGGGGGTAACGCTTCGGCATGCTCTGTGTCGTGGCAACGCTGATCAAAGGCATTGATCGCGTGTTCAGCCGCGGCAATCAAATTAACTGTCTCCGTTAGAGTAGCGCGCTCACCCGCCAACTGGTCGGCGTACTCTTGAATGCCGCTATTCAGAGAAGCCAGCATATCGGCTCCTCTTGCTTGCAGCATGCCGATGGAGTGCGCTGGTTTCATCAGGCTTAACAGGCGGCCGCTGGGAGACGGGGTAGCAGCGTCAAGCTGAGCGCGTAAGTCGGCGATTTCCTGTTCCAGGCGATGAATTTTTTGATATGGGTGCATAAAGGTGAACATGGCAGAGACACCTACGGCAGATAGCAACGTTTTGTGTTGATTTGTCACAAAGTATTGCAGAGAGTTCAGCTGTGCGCATGATTTAGCTGCCGTGAATGATGAAAATGAGCTATTGGTTGCCTGCAAGACTGAGGTTGTTAACGCTTATGCTTATTAAAAGCCCGGACATTAGCGCCGGGCAAGCTGTGCGGCGGCAGCTGTGCAGCCTAGAAAGGCTGAGGTGGCAAGCCACTCGGCATCAGGATAATAAGCGAACACGTACTGATCCTCTTTTAGACTGTCAATCAGCGGGTACGTCACGTCTTCACGTACCGCCGGGCAGCCATGGCTGCGCCCGAGCCTCCCGGTTTGGGTAATAAACGCGTCACTCACATAGTCAGCGCCATGGATCACAATCGCGCGCTCGAACGCCAAGTCATTAACATTGGGCTCCAGTCCCTCTAGTCGTAGCGAATAGCCGTTGCGGCCATAATAGCTGTTCATAGTACGAAATAGACCAATGCTGGACTGGTGGCTGTCGGGGGTGTTGGAAAACGTTTCGGCTTGGGCGTCGCCGGAACCTTGGCCGTGGGAGACCAGCTCTTCGAAGAGCAGCTTATGCTGGCGCAAATCAAATACCCATAGGCGCGGCTCGGTAGATGGCAGGGAGTAATCGATCACTGCCAGACGCTCGGCATTAGGTTCGGCGCAGTTAAGGGCTTGAGCGGCTAAGCGCAGTGCGTCGGGTGATGCCTGAGGGGCGAGCTGCTGCAACTGGTGGTTTAAAGGCAATACGCCGGAAGGTGGCGTTGAATCAACTTGGGCAAAGAAACTGGCGGCGTGTAGCGGTAATGTAAATAATGTAAAAGGTAAGGAAAATAATAACGTGGCAACATTTAATCGAAGAGCCATAAAAGTCGATCCTACAAGCAATATCAGTCATTATGAAGATTAGCCGACTAAGATAAAAAAACAGGGTCGGCGATGTGGAAGACTATAGTAACGCAAGGAGAGGGCGATGAACGAGATACTGCCACTAAGACGATGGGCGATAGGGGTCGCTCTAGGTCTAACGCTTACCCACAGCCCTTTAGGCATCAGCACTGTTTATGCGGATTCAGTGCCGTTACAGCAGGCGCTGACTCAGCAGTTAAGCACGGTGGAAGCGCATCAGCTCCCCATCGCTGAGTTTTACCAGCTGCGCGATGGTCAGCCCGCCTGGCAGACAGCCAGGGCGGTTGAATCATTGGTAGCAGCACTTAACAGCCTGGAAATCGACGGTCTTACACCCGATGATTATCACGCTGACACGCTGCTGGATGAATTTCAGCGCAGTCAGGCAGGCGATGAAACCGCTCAGGCGTCGTTTGATGCTAAAGCAACTCGGTCGCTGCTGCTGGCGCTGGATCATTTAGAGCGCGGCAAGGTGAACCCGCGTGATGTCGAGTCCCAGTGGGATGCGCCGCGTCCTGAACGTGGCTACTCGCTGCTGCGGGTTGTGCATGCCGTCGATGACCTGGCGCTTGAAAACGCCATGGCGTTGGCCCGCCCCTCATCCGCCGAATATCAGCAGTTGCGCGCTACATTGAAGAAGCATTATCAATTGGCTAACTTGGGCAGCGTGCCCTATCTAGACGCTCGGGATGAGTCGCTGCGCCCAGGTGACGAAGCCGACGATGTAAGCGTGCTGCGCCAACGTTTAGCGCTCTGGGGGGAGGCGGAGTTACAGGTGGCCGATAGCAGTGCTTATCCTATGATTGGCGTGCAGGCGGCGTCTAACCGCCGCACCTTTGACGCCCCGCTAGAGGCCGCTGTGAGGCGTTTTCAACGCCGCCATCTACTGCAGGAAGATGGCGTGGTGGGCGAACAAACCCGTTTGGCCTTGAACACTTCGGTGGCGGCGCGAATCGACCAACTGCGGGTCAATCTAGAGCGCGCGCGCTGGATTCGTCCGATGCAGTCTGCCGAGCCACGGGTGTGGGTCGACATTGCCGGCTACCGGATGCACTACGTGCGGCCTAACGGCCAGCATTGGGATGCCCGGGTGGTGGTCGGTTCATCGCGCCGTGAGACGCCGATTATTCACTCCACGATCAGTCATTTAACCATTAACCCTTCCTGGACGATCCCGCCGACCATTATGCGCGAGGATGTGTTACCCCAGGTACGTGCCGATATCGATTATTTGGCGCGTAAAAACATCCAGGTGATTAGTCTGTCGGGTGAGCAGTTGGTTGCTGAGGAGATTGACTGGCAGCGCCCCGGCGGCGTTATGCTGCGTCAAGTGGCGGGCTCAGGTAACCCACTAGGCCGTGTCGTGGTGCGGTTTCCCAACGATGACATGATCTATTTGCACGATACCCCCGCGCGGGGGTTATTCCAGCGTGAACAGCGTGCGCTCAGTTCGGGCTGTATTCGGGTTGAAGGTGTAGCTGAGCTAGCCCAGATGCTGCTGCAAGACACCGGCAGTCGTTACCAAATGAGTACGCTATTGAGTGGCGGGAGCGATCGCAACGTGAGTTTGACCCAGCGTATTCCCATTGCGCTGCACTATTTAACCGCGTGGCCGAATGCCGAAGGCGAGGTAGAGTTTAGGCCTGACATCTACCGCCGCGATGCTACGCTACTGGCCGCGTTGCAGCGTCCGGTTTAAGCATCTGAAAAGTTAACATAGCGCACTTCAACGTAAAGCACCGCCCGAGGGCGGTGCTTTACATATAAGCGTTCGTGATTGCTGGCGAAGTGCTAGTCGTCGCTTTCCTGCTGATAGTTAGCCACATTAACCGGCCCTGTTTCACCGCTTTCCAGTGTGGCCAGTATCGGTGCGGCCTGGGTTTGGAAGGCAATAAGCGTGTCGCCGCTCAAGCTGGTGTTTTCGGGCAGAGGGACGGTCATCGCATTCACCGGCGAATTGTTAACGATGACTTCATAGTGCAGGTGAGGGCCAGTGCTACGGCCTGTATTGCCTGAAAGGGCAATGCGCTCGCCCATGGTCACTCGTTCACCTTGCTCAACCAACGGCCGGGAGAGATGCAAGTAGCGCGTCCGGTAACCATTGTCGTGGCGGATAACGACATAGCGACCAGCGGCGTGATGGTTACTCACACGCTCAACGACACCATTGGCGGGAGCCGTTACCGGTGTGCCAATAGGCATGGCAAAATCGGTGCCGTTATGGGGGCTGGTGCGGCCAGTCACAGGGTGCTTACGACGTGGATTGAAGCTGGAGCTTAAGCGGTAACTGCCTTCAAATGGGTGGCGGGAAAAGGCAGGATCCAGGCTGCCGCCTTCAGGCGTATAGAAATTATCGTCGCTGGCATTACGTACAACGGTTAAGTCCATGCGTTCGCCGTCGTAATGAACCGCCAACACGCGGGAATCCAGCGTTTCCCCATCAATCATGTCTGACTCAACCAGCACCTGGAAGCGGTCACCGCGGCGGCTGTCACGCCGAAAATCGAGTTTCTTCTCAAGCAGCTTGGTTAGTTCTGTTACCGAGCCGCTGTTCAAACCTGTCGCCTGAGCGGAACGCGCGAAACTACCGCTGACGCTACCCGCATAGAGGCGCTGAACAGGCTCGCCTTGGCGTTCAATTGTGGTGATGGCGAAGTGGTCTGCATCTTTCTCCAACAATATGCCATCACGGGTGTTTTTCATCATGCGTAGCGATAACAAACGCCCATCTTCATCCAGCTGGTAATCAAAGCTGTGTCCGGCGCGCCAGTTCGTTAGCATGCGCTGATCGGGTAAATCCTCAAGCAGGGCCATCACTTCGCTGTAGCCCAAACCTAATTCATTCTGCGCCAATACGGCAAAGGTTTCGCCGGATTCGACAATGTGTGTTTCCCACTCAGGCACAAACGGCTGTTCTGCTGCCAGCTCTAAATCGAGAAAGGAGATATCACCGAACAACTCAACGCCATAATCCTCATAAGAGGTAGCGTCGGCAATTTCGACGGAAGAGCTGCTGTCTACAGCATCCAGCATGCCGCTAGCCAATGTGCCTAGCACAATGGCCATATGCAGCGCACCGTCATCGAGTCCACCGCTTTCCAGTGCTGCGGTATTAAGCGTTGGTGCCTTAAGTGATGCGGTATTCAGTACCGTTACATCGCCGCCCAAAGCTGGCTGATTCGCCATGTCGGCCTCTGCGCTGGCAATCACGTCAAGATCAACGATTTCGGTTGCTGTCAGCTCGCTGAGGGGGATGTTTTCGCGGGTTGCGTCGAGGGCGCGTGAGGCGCGGTCGATCGCATCTGCCACCGGGGTGCGTTCTTGACGCAGGGAGGGAACGCCCGGAGTAGAATCACTTGGAAGCGGTACCAGCACGCTTTCAAGCGGTGTATGCGGTTGATTTAAATCTTGGTATGTCGTCAATAATTTTTGTGTGCCCAGCACAGTGACCATTGTGGCCACGGGTAACAGTAATAATTTATGCGTGCGAGGCAGCGAATGAAGGATTCGCAACATGGGTAAATGGACCGCCGAGTTCGTGATTAAAATTAACTATTAAGTGAATAAACCCAGAAACCATACCCCATGAGGACAGGGGTGCATAGACTGTATGCCTATACATAAAATGTAATTAAACGCAAAAATAGCCATATCAAGCGGAGATTACTATTTATAAACAGCGTTTGCTAACAAATGTAACCCATAAAGCGTGCTAACTAAATAACCTGTGCTAACTATAGACAAAAACTAAGCTTCTTGAAGTTCAGATATAACAAGTGTCGAGTATTTGTGCGCTCATGGGGCGTTGAGTGCCTTTTCGCCTGTTGCCAGCGGCTATTCTCAAGCATTTTAAAAGCATGGGCGGAAGTGTTGGCTATTTCCTGGCATTCTAGCCATGTTTTCGAACACAAGTTTTTTCGAACATTAAGCGCATTGTTTCGCTGTATTGCGTTGAGGAAATCGAAATGTCCCGGGTAACACTTTCACAATGGCAAATGTTGGCCGCCGTGGTTGACCACGGTGGGTTTGCGCGTGCGGCAGAGGCGGTACATAAAAGCCCTTCCACGCTGAACCATGCCGTGCATAAATTAGAAGAGCAGCTCGGCGTCCAGGTGTTGGAGCCTATTGGCCGACAGGTGCGATTAACCGAGGCGGGTGAGCTGCTGCTTCGACGTGCGCGCCAATTAATCGAGAGCGCGGCGTCACTTGAGGATGTCGCCACCCGGCTAGCCGCAGGTTTAGAAGCAGAAGTGGTGGTGGCTATCGATCAGGTGTTTCCTGCCGCGGCTCAAGCCAAGGCGTTAGAGCGCTTCTCTGAAACCTACCCCCAGGTGCGCGTTCAGTTACACGAGAGTGTGCTTAATGGCGGCATTGAAATGCTCTACGATGGCCGCGCCGATTTGGTGATCTCCGGGATTGAGGCGCAGGGCTTCTTGGGCGAGCCGTTGGTAACGGTGCGTTTTGTTGCCGTGGCACACCCCCAGCATGCGCTGCACCAGTTGGGCCGTTCGTTAGATCTGCGCGACCTGGCCCAGCATCGGCAGTTAGTAGTGCGTGATTCAGCCCTGCGCCAATCAACCAACTCTGGCTGGTTGAAAGCGGAGCAGCGCTGGACCGTCAGCCACCTAAACACCTCGCTGGATATGCTAAGGCGTGGTCTTGGCTTTGCCTGGATGCCCGAGACACGCATTGCTGATGAGTTGAGAAGCGGTCAATTAAAACCGCTGCCACTGCCCGCGGGGGGGATTCGCGAAGTGCCGGTTCAGCTGATTTTTCGCGACCGGGATCGCGCAGGACCTGCGGCGCATGCGATGGCGGCTGCACTGAAACAAGCCGTGGTAAGCGAGTGCGCATTGCATGATTCGACTGACTCGAATGAAAGGCCGTAAAACATCCGCTTGAGCCTCCCTGAAGCGGGCGTATGCTGAAAACAGTGATGCAATAACTAAAAAACCCAAACGACTTTTCAGGAGACGCCCAATGGGATTACTTGTAAATGGTAAGTGGCAAGACCAGTGGTATGACACCAAAAAACACGGTGGCGAATTTGTACGCGAATCCGCCCAGCTTCGTGACTGGGTGGGCAGCCAGCCGGAGACTGACGGTGAATGCTACCCAGCGGAAAAAGATCGTTATCATTTATATGTCTCGCTAGCCTGCCCCTGGGCGCATCGCACGCTGATTATGCGTAAGTTGAAAGGGCTAGAGCCGTTGATCGGCACGTCCCATGTTAGCCCTTTGATGCTCGACCAAGGCTGGACGTACCGCCAGGACGAAGGTGCCAGTGGCGATCCCGTTAACGGCGTCGATTTCCATCACCAGTTGTATACCATGACCGACCCGCACTACACCGGTCGCGTGACCGTGCCCGTGCTATGGGATAAACAGCGCAGCGCCATCGTTAATAATGAGTCTGCAGACTTGCTACGTATTTTTAACCGTGCGTTTGATGAATTGACCGGCAACGACCTGGATTTTTACCCAGAAGATCTGCGCGGTGTCATTGACGACGTAAACGCCGATGTCTACGACCACATCAATAACGGCGTTTATAAATCAGGCTTTGCCACCGATCAGACGGTTTATGAGAAGCACGTGAAGGCATTGTTTGACGCCCTAGAGCGGATGGAAGCGCGCTTGGCCGGGCAGCGCTATTTGGCCGGGGAGTGGTTAACCGAGGCGGATATTCGTCTGTTTACCACACTGATCCGGTTTGACGCGGTTTACTATGGCCACTTCAAATGCAATTTTAAGCGCATTGAAGATTATCCCAATCTTTCCAATTACGTGAGGGAAATCTATCAGTGGCCGGGGGTGGCTGAGACCGTCAACATGGATCATATCAAGCGCCACTACTACTACAGTCACGATACGATTAACCCTACGCGGATTGTGCCTGCTGGACCGCTGCTTGATTTTCAGCAGCCCCACGACCGAGAGCGTTTGCCGGGCAAAGGGGTGCGGAGTAAATAGACGTGTAGCGTAAGTAGTGAACGCGCCACTAAGCGGTTTCCACCAAAAAGGGCCACCCAAACGGGCGGCCCTTTTGCTTGCTTATTGGTGCTTGCTGGCTTGGCTTAACTTTATTCGCCTGCGTTTACCGCATCACGAGTACGCTGCCAAGCGCTCTCAGCGCCTTCTTGGGTGGTTTGCCAAGCGTCACGGGCGTTGGCTTTGGTCTGTTCCCACCAGTCATTATCATAAGCGGGGAAGGCTTCCACCTCTTCCTGGCTGGCTTCAACCATGATGCGGTGCTCGGTGTCACCGTCGCCTTCAGTCTCGGTTTCGAGAGTGAAGTAATCGGTATCGACAACGATTTCGCGTCCGCCCAGGCCAAGCACTGAGCCACTTTCAATCACGATGGCGCTGATACGCATCTCTTCATCAAACAAGATGTCATCAACATCGCCGATCTCTTCACCGGAACCGCCGGCAAAATAGACCTCTGCATCCAGAATGTCGTCGGCAGAATACATGCCCTGGGGCTCGTCTTGGGCATGAGCGCCCATCGCAAAGCTTCCCAGTAGGGCAGTACTGATCGCTGTAGTCAGAATTGTCTTACGCATAGCATCTCTCCATGTGGCTACGATAAAGGGTAGGTCGTTTAGCGGATATAGCTGACAATGCCGACCTACTTAAAATGGAACCTACTGCTTATCGGCCCAGTCGTCGGCTTGACGCTCTGCTTCTTCGCGTTCAAGGCCATATCTCTGTTGAAGCTTGCCTACCAACTGGTCTTTCTTACCGCCGATTTGATCCCATTCATCGTCGGTAATTTCGCCCCAACTGGAACGGGCCTTACCCTTCATTTCTGTCCATTTGCCTTCAATTTGATCCCAGTTCATCGCATCGCTCCTTGAGAATAGTGAACTTGTTTAGGCAATTCTTAGGTTAGACTATATATGCACAAGTGCAAGCGCTTGATTCATTGTGGTGCAAGATTGCGAGGTAAGAGAATGTGCGTGAAAAAACTGGTCATGAGCAAAATGCGGTGTTAGGATGCGCCTTCCTCGCATGTGTTGACCCCTCCATCATGACGGTGAGTGTTTGTCTACGTAATTATTAATGAAATAGCTATTAATGACACAGCTATCAATGAGTCAATATTAATAGTTATTCGTAGCAGCGCTTACGGGAACATCTCGCCAATTGCTAGATGTTCATTGCTGTGAAGATGGCGCGCCTCCAGTATTTCACCACACGGGTGAGATCGGCGCAGTAGGTCGCCACAACGGTTGGCCCGTTAACGCGGTGCTTGCCAACCGGATGCTAGGTGCGACCGGCGTCTCCGACTCCATTGATGGCTTTAACCGCTACGGCGGTGCCTGTTATCGACAACGACCACACTTTATGCCGTTGTGCGATGACAGAGTCAGAGACGCTTATGATGTTTTTTGCCGGTATTTACCGGCCTACCAAGGTGTGATTAATGACCTCGACTTCTGTCGCCTCGCCGAGCTTCGGCGATCTGGCTCTTTTGCCTGCCGTTCTGTCTGCTGTTGAATCACAGGGCTACCTAGTTCCTTCACCGATTCAGGCACAAACCATCCCTGCGCTGCTTGAAGGCCGCGATATGCTGGGCCAGGCCCAGACGGGTACCGGCAAAACTGCAGCGTTTGCATTACCGTTACTGTCACGTTTAGAACTGACTCGCCGCGAGCCGCAAGTGTTGGTGATGGCGCCAACCCGCGAGCTGGCGCAGCAAGTAGCCGCCTCTTTTAGTAAGTATGGCCAAAACCTCAAAGGTCTTGAAGTTGCCACCCTATGTGGCGGTCAAGAGTACCGTGAACAGTTGGGCGCCCTGAAGCGTGGCGCGCAAGTGGTTGTGGGTACCCCAGGCCGTATTATCGATCACCTGGATCGCGGTAGCCTGAAGCTTGATGGCCTGTCCGCCTTAGTGCTGGACGAAGCTGATGAAATGCTGCGCATGGGCTTTATCGACGACGTAAAACGCGTGGTTGCCGATACCCCGAAAGATGCCCAGCGTGTGTTCTTCTCGGCGACACTGCCGACTGAAATTGAGCGCATCGTTAACCGCTATTTGGTTAATCCGGTGAAAGTCGCCATTGAGTCTGGCACCACGACCGGCGAGAACATCGAACAGCGCATTGTGCGCGTTGATGGCGGCGCTAAGCTGGAAGCGCTGTCGCGTATTCTTGAAGTTGAACCGGTCGATGGCGCTATCGTCTTTGTGCGTACCCGTGCTGCGTGTACCACGCTGGTTGAGCAACTGACTGCCCGTGGCGTTAACGCCGCAGGCTTGTCGGGTGATCTCGATCAGAGCCTGCGTGAGCGCACCATTACGCGCTTGAAGCGTGGCAAAGTCGACGTGCTGATTGCGACTGATGTGGCTGCGCGTGGTCTAGACGTATCGCGCATTACTCACGTTATCAACTACGATCTACCCCAAGATGCGGAAGCCTACACCCACCGTATCGGTCGTACTGGTCGTGCGGGCCGCAGCGGCATCGCGATTACCTTTGCGGGTTTCCGTGAAGGCCGTAAAGTAGGCTGGATGGAGCAGGCAACCGGTCAGAAAATGACCGAAATGCCGCTGCCTGATGAAAGTGCGATTCGCGCCCACCGCGATGACGTTTTCTATCAGCGCGTTATTGCCTCTTTAACCAAAGGCGCCGAAGAGCAGCGTGCGCTGATTGAGCGTCTGGTCGAAGAAGGTCATGACCCGATTGAGCTGACCTGTGCGTTTGCCGCCATGGCACGTGCTGACGAAGCGCCGATTGGTCGCCTACAGGCGCCGCGCAAAGAGAAGCCTTCGCGTGATGGCGCACCCGCCGGTAAGCCGGGCGCTCGTCGTGAACGCACTAGCGGCCCGACCGAAGGCATGACGCGCTACCGCGTTTCCGTGGGGCATAAAGATGGCGTTAAGCCGGGTCAACTCGTTGGTGCCCTGGCTAATGAAGGTGGTATTGAAGGCGCGCGTATCGGCCGTATCGATATCCGCAACGCTTTCTCTGTGGTCGAACTGCCGAGCGGCTTGCCCGCAACGATTCTGACCAAGATGGCACGTGCCCGTGTTGCCGGTCGTCCGCTGGAAATCAGCGAAGATAGCGCACCGGCAGAGCGTGCACCGCGCCGCCGTCGCGACGAAGGCGATGCGCCGGTTCGTCGTCGCGAACGCGCCTAAAGATTGATCAGTCGCCGTTAAACGGCGCCTGAGAAAATCTCAAACGCCCCCGTACCTTTCCAGGTGCGGGGGCGTTTTTTTGCTACCTTGATTACCATTCACTAGACCAAGGAGGATGATATGTCAGCACCGTTACACGAATGGAATTTGGCGCCTAAAGAGGCGAGAGCCCTGCAGACAGAGCTGGCCAAGCGCTTGGAAATGACCGATCGCCTAGCGCCGGTAACGCATATCGCTGGGGTAGATATCGGTTTTGAAGAGCGTGGCGAAATCACCCGGGCAGCGGTGGTGGTATTGAAGTGGGACCCTGCCACCGCACCCGATTTAAGCGTGGTAGAGCAGGTGATCCACCGCGAACCCACGCGCATGCCGTACATCCCTGGTTTGCTGTCGTTTCGCGAAATCCCCGCTGCGCTGGGCGCGTTTGAAAAACTCAGCGTGATGCCTGAGCTGGTGATGGTCGATGGCCAGGGTATTGCGCACCCACGCCGGTTAGGGGTGGCGGCTCATCTAGGGCTATGGCTGGATTTGCCCACCATTGGGATTGCCAAGTCGCGCCTGTGTGGTCAACACGCTGAGGTGGGCGAGCAGCGCGGTGACAGGGTGCCGCTTTACGCGGGGCAAGAGACCATTGGTGCGGTTTTGCGCTCCCGTACCAAGGTTAAACCAGTGTACGTATCGCCTGGGCACCGCATCACCTTGGAAACATCGCTTGAATGGGTGATGCGCTGCTTAGGACGTACCAAGCTGCCTGAGCCAACGCGGCTGGCGGATCGCTTGGCCTCACGTCGAGATCAGCGTCGCATTGACTAAGGGCAGTGGCCACGCGCTATACAAACGCCAAAAAGCGCCGCAGCAAGCTGGTGGCTTCATGGCAGTCCACAATGTTCGCCAGCAGAGTATCGGGCTCTTCGCCCTGGTCGCGCAGCGCGGCACGTTGGCGCTCAAGGTAGGCACGCATCACCGGCGCAGTAAACTCGGGGTGAAACTGGACGCTCCACTGGCGTGGGCCGTAGCGTAGCGCCTGGTGGGCGTCGTGGCTGTTATGGGCCAGCACTGTGCAACCGTGAGGCGCTTGCATCACCGATTGGGCATGGGTCAGGTGGGCGGAAAAACTTTCTGGTAGCTGTCTAAACAAAGGGTCTTGCTGCCCCGCTTGGGTTAGCCGCACGGTACGCGTGCCGGATTCCCTGCCCGCCGGGTGGTAGTCGCTCACGCCACCAAAAGCGGCGGCCATTAACTGGTGACCATAGCAAACGCCTAGCATCGGCGTTTCGTTTGCCAGCGCCTCTTGCAGCCATGGTTTAAGCGCCTCGCTCCAGGGTTCGGCTTCGCTGACCATGCTGTGCGAGCCGGTAATCACAATGCCCGCGAGTGCTTTAAGATCAGGTGCGCTGGGTTGGCGGGTTGCATCCCATACCTGTAAATCTAAATGTGCCGGTAGAGCCGTGCTAAGCTGCTTTTCAAATAGCGTTTCAAAATCACCGTGCTGGTCGACAACTTCCGGAAAAGCGTCGCCGGTTTTAATGATTAATACACAGGCCATATCACTCCCTCGGTAGGATGAAACGCAAACGTTGAACAAAGGCCTTTCAGGCAGAACGCAAAGGCATGAAGATAGCCTACCATGGCTTATCAAATGGCCAACACGTATTCATTATTAACCTTATAAGGAGACGAGAATGCAACAGATTACCCGCGCAGGCGAACCGCTAGATGTGGCTGGCACACTGCCTGCAAAAGGGCAGCCGGCACCTGCGATGACGCTGACCAACACTGATTTGCAAGACGTTACGCTCGATACCTATGCAGGCAAGCGTAAAGTGCTGAATATCATTCCCAGTGTAGATACGCCTACTTGTGCCATGTCTACGCGGCACTTTAACGAGCTGGCGTCTAACCTTGCGGATACCGTGGTATTGGTTGTCTCTGCGGACTTACCGTTTGCGGCCAAGCGCTTCTGTGGGGCGGAAGGTTTGGATAACGTCGAAACGCTATCGACTTTCCGCCACGCTGAGTTTCGCGAAGCCTGGGGCGTAGCGCTGTGCAACAACCCCATGGAAGGCCTTTGCGCCCGTGCAGTCGTGGTACTGGATGCCGATAACCGGGTGCTGCATAGTGAGCTGGTGAGCGAGTTGAAGAACGAGCCTGATTATGAGGCTGCCTTGGCGGTACTGAACTAGCTCGTATGCCGTTTAGCATGCCGCTCTGACGCCCTCACCAGCGCGCGAATCAAGCGCTGCTGGGGGCGATTGAAAATCAACCACTCCGGGTGCCACTGGACGCCAATCAAGAAGCCGTGTTCCCGCGACTCAATGCCTTGCACCAAACCATCCCTGTCACGTGCAACGATTTCAATCCCTCTACCCGCTTGATAAACGGCTTGATGATGCAGGCTGTTAACCCGACACCAGGTAACCCCTAGCAAGCGATGCAATTTACTCGCTCCTACGATATCAACGGTTTTGCGCGGGAGTACGGTGCGTCGCCGCTTTAGCCCTTCATGGGTCGTGTAGATGTCGGGATCCAGGGTGCCGCCAAGGTGTACGTTGATTAATTGCGCCCCTCGGCAAATACCCAGTACAGGGGTATCCAGCGGGATAAAGCGCTCAAGTAGGGTGAGCTCCAGCTCATCCCGGGCGGGGTCAAGGCGCACATCCAGTTGGACTTCGCCGCCATAAAGGTGGGCCTGAATATCGTCGCCGCCGCCGATGATTAAACCATCAAGGCTTTCTGGCTGCGGGCGCGAAGGAGATAAACGCAGCGGTTTGCCGCCATGCCGCCAGACGGCAAACCAATCGAAACACCACGCTAAATGGCTTTTTTGGTCAGAGGTAGTAATTCCGATAAGCGGCCGAGACATGCGGGTGGTTACTCACTGTTGCGGGAAATAAAGAACGAAAAAAACTAGTGTTTACGGCGTAGCCAGTGGGTCAGTTTCTCTTTTACACGGGTCAATATGGGGCGGTTATGATCGGCGATGTACTCATCGCACCGGGCGAGCAAAACGTCAGCATTAGCGGCCAGTTTCTCAACCTCTACCCAGCGATTCCACTCGACCACGGAGCCCCACCCCGGCTGTGAAAGCTGGGCGTTGGGTAGGCGATAGTGAAAGGTAGGGCGCGGCTTGGTAAGCTGCTTATGCAGTAATTCATGGGCATGATCGGGTCGCAGGAAGGCAAATAGCGGCAACATATCCAGCTCGCGGTTGCGCGTTGGATTGTAGCCCAAATAGTCGTCAATCAGCGTGTCGAGATCCGGCGAATAGCGGCTATCAAGCACTTTTAACGCATAGGCTTTGGGGAATGGATTCGCGTGGGGCAGCATCTCACGGGTAATATCGACTTTAATTTCGTCACGCAGCCAGCTAGCTAACAGCAGGTAAGCACGCAGCATGGCCAGCAAGTAGTCAACGTCGAAACGCTCCACTTCGGGGTTTAGGTGTAACCCAAACCCATACAACAGGCTGGCATCGGTGCCCTTGGCGCCATGCTTACGCAGTGCCTCGAATAGCGTGTCTAAATCTTCCAGCTCATCCCAGGGGATGGGGGGGCAAACGATTTCGGTAGGCACTAGACCGGTGACCATATCACCAATCAATTCGCGGGTTTTTTGATGAAACTCGATCCGCCGCTGATGCTGATGGCGCGCCCACTCGCTGTCTTGGGCGTGCGGGTCGTCAACGAGTGTTTTGTCAGGATGAGCGTACTGAGTGTCGAGCTCGATACCAAATTCGCCCCAGCGTGTATCCTCTACGAGTAGCCGATGAGGGCTTACCACGTTAAGCTCCCCGCCAAACAGCTCACGTACAATCATCGCTGTGTCCCGGGGCGGCAGGCCTGCGAATTCAATTTCAACGCCAACCTGCCGAATTTTCCCATGGCTGTTTAAGCGGTTGGGTGGAGCTTGTAGCGTCATCTCGCCATCCTTGAGGTGAACGTTTAGGTTTCCAGCCTATCATAGTCACGCGTTGAGACTGTGCGTATTACTGGCGTAGCGGCAGCAGATGATAAGCAGAGCGCCATCTAAGCTAATTTTCAGGAGTAAGGCGTGCGACAGCACTGGTTAATCAACTCGCTAACAGGCCTTGTCTTGTTTGTCTTGGCAAGCCTGGTATTGACGAGTACGGCAATTACGCAGGCCCAGGCGCAAACGGTGTCGCTTCCCAGCTTGGGCGGTGGTTCTGAAGAGCAAACGGCCGAGGTCAGTGGTGAAGAGTTCCAGGCGTCCTTGAATGACGTCATCACCATGCTCGAAAGCGAGCAACAGCGCACCGAGCTGCTTAAATCGCTACGCGAGTTGCAGGTCACCGCTGACGCTGCCAGTGAGGATGAAGGCGTGGTGCGCCAAGGGCTGCTGGGGGCTCTCGCTGACACCTTAAGTGACCTGGGTGATCAGGCCCAGGCGGGGGACTCGCCGGTTGATCAGTGGTCACGCCAGTTGGTTCAAGGCGCAGATGATTTGCGCGCGCTTAACGATGATGCCGATCAGGGCGAGGCGATTCGGGCGGTGGCCGAGGGCGCCGTGCTTGCGCTGATTTGGGGAGTGCTGCTGGTCGTCATGATTGCCTTTGGACGCATGGTGGCCACCCGGCGGGAGTGGCCGCTGGATTTACCCCGGGACCCAAAAGGCTGGTTGATGGCGGTGCACTTCTTGCGCCGTATGCTGCCTTGGGCGTTGTCGTTTGCTATCACGCTGGGCATTGGTCAGGTGCTGCCTGATAGCCCTGGGCGAACGCTGGTGCTGGTGGTGGCCTATATTTGCCTGTGTGGTCGGGCGCTCTCGGTGGTATTTGAAACGGTTATCGCATTCTTTAGCCGCGGCCATCGGTTTACCGCGGTTCAACTGCTTCAACAGCACGCGCTGCGCGGCCTGTTTGTGATCGGTGCCTTAATTGCGCTTGGCGATGCGGTTAACTCCTCTCGCTTGGTCGAAATGCTTGGCAGCGAGCTATCGAGCCTAGTGTCGGTGCTTTCCAATATGTTGGCGGCGCTGCTCGCGGCGCGGTTTATTATCAAATTCAAACGCCCCGTACGCCATTTGATTTGCAATCGCCCCTTCAAGCAGCGTCGTGATGCCAGCGCCGCGGTCGAGATGATCCGCTCCCTGGGTGGGCTATGGCACATACCTGCGTTACTGATGGTGAGTGGTTCACTGTTGGCGATTTTTATCACCGTTGGCGATGTAGGCACCGCGCTGGCACGCTCAATTATTTCCGCCAGCCTGTTGGTGTTAACGCTGGTGGTCACTGGGCTGCTGCGCCGCCAAGCGGAACGGATGGGCAAGCGCCGACACCGACACCGCCAGAGCCAGTATCGTAAGCGTTTAGAGCGCTTCGGTTTTGTGCTGGCGCATATCTGTTCATGGATGGTGTTTGCCGAGCTCTCCATGCAGGTGTGGGGCAGTTCGTTCTTTGGGCTGGGCCAGCAGGCCGTGGCCAGCGCGCGGATTGGTCAAGCGCTGGTGAGCCTGGGCGCCACCGTACTATTGGCATGGCTAGTGTGGATCTTCGCTGACACCGCCATTCAGCGGGCACTTACGTCGTCGGCACGCTCTCGGGGGCGGCGGGTTAATCAGGCCCGGGCGCAAACCATCACGCCGATGATTCGCAATGTTATCTTCGTCACCATTTTGATTATTGCCTTCATCGCTGGGCTGGCGAATTTGGGTGTCAATGTCACGCCGCTGCTAGCCGGTGCGGGTGTGATCGGTCTAGCGATTGGTTTTGGCGCCCAGACGTTGGTACAGGATTTGATTACCGGTATTTTTATCTTGATTGAGGATTCGCTGGCGGTAGATGACTTTGTACAGATCAATAACCATATGGGTACGGTCGAAGGGCTGACGCTGCGCACCGTGCGGCTGCGCGATTTGGATGGGATTGTGCATATCATCACCTTTAGCCGCATTGAGTCGATTCATAACATGTCGCGCCAGTTTGGCATCGCGCTGATGCGTATCCGTATTCCGTTTGATATGAAAATCGACGATGCGATTACGCTGATGCAGGAGACCGCCCAGGAGCTGCGCCGCGATCCGATGATGCGCCACTATATTTGGTCGCCGCTGGAAATGCAGGGGGTCCAGGGCTTTGAGGATGGCTGCCCTATCCTACGCATGCGTTTTCGTACCGCACCGGAGATGCAGTGGGATGTCTCACGGGCGTTTAACCTGCTGCTGAAGCAGCGCATGGAAGCCCAAGAGATTGACCTGGGCGTGCCGCGTCTCAGTGTCAGTATGGAAGCGCGCTCCGAAGACCGTATGGAGGCTACCGCGGGGACTTCGTTCTCGCTAGACACAGACTCGCAAGAAAACGACCCACCTGAGCGTGAACAGGGCAAGGGTGAATCAGCCCAAGAAGCTACATCAAATCCAGAGGAACATAAGAAACCCGCGCCGCCGAAACCGGCGCCGCGCCCCACAAAAGCCGAGATTCGCAAGGATGAACAGGAGCGTAAACACGATAACACGGCTAATCGTGCGGCTTCACATCGGCACAAACCCCAGGCACAGGGCGAGCCCCAGAGCGATACCTATGCCAGCCCCGGCGGCGAACATGGCGATCAGTAGCCACGGCCCGCGCCAGCGGCGCCAGCGGTTGTAAAGCGAGACCGCGTGGCTAACGCGGTCAACCAGTTCGTCGTGACGGGAAATCGCGTGGTCGGGGGGCAGTGAAAAGTCGTTGGCGACATCGCCCTGCCAGTGGGCGCCGTGGCTGAGCCCCAGGCGCGCGCGTAGCCTGCCGATATCGCTGACGGTGTCGTGCAGCGTATCGTAGGTTTCACGGCGTTCGGCAACGGCGAACACCGCCTCGGCATCCTGGCGTAGTGCGCTATGCTGGCAGCTAGCAACGGCTTGGCTGATTTCTTGGTCGTTGGCCTCGGGGGAAACCGCGAGGCGCTGGTACAAATCGCGCATAGGGGGCTATCGTTTCTCTTAGGACTGTCAATTCTTGTAGGCCAAACAGGGTGTGCGAGCAGGCTAGCGTTGCATGGCTTCAATAAGTTTGCATCAAATAATCGTAGGCGTTTTTAATACGCTGAAACCGCGCTGAAGCCAAGGCTACCTGGTGCTCGCTCTCCGAATAGAAGCGGTCTGGGTGGTGGAGCTGTGCCATCCGCCGATAGGCGTGGCGCACTTCTATACGGGTGGCGCCTGGGGTAAGTCCCAGCACCGAAAGCGCCCGCGTGGTGCGGTCCGGCGGCGGCGGTGAAGTGCGTTGCTGGCGATTGCGCTGCTCTTGATGATAAGAGTCTTGCTGACGAGAGCGTTGCTGAGAAGAGTGATCGCGAGAGCGGCGTTGCTGTTCCCGCTCGGCTTGTTCGCGCTGCTGTTGTTGCCTGTTCTGCTCCTGCTGGCGCGTCTGTTCCCGCTGGCGTTGCCGTTCGTGCTCGCGGGCTTGGCGAGCCTGCTCTTGGCGCTGCTGCTTCTCCTGCTGTTTTTGCTGCTTCTGTTGGTGGCGCTGCTCTTTTTTTCGCTGTTGCTGTTCGGCCTGGGCGTTGGCCTGTTGGTGCTGCCGTTCCGCCGCCTCGGCCTCGCGTGCTTTTCGGGCATGGTAATCTGGATCGTGAGTTTTCCAGTAGGCATCACGACTGGGGTCTTCGGGGGTGGTAAGCGAGGTGCCGGTGAGCTCCTTAAACAGGGTGTTTAAGGTCATTGGGGCAACGCTTAGCAAATCGGCCAAAAAGCGCAAAATATAGTGGTTGGCCAGCGACAGCTCGCCGTCATCGGTGGCAACGGTAATCGCTTGATGAATAACGCTGAGGCAGCGCTCTGTGCCGCACTCTTTGCGAACCACCTCGGCCGCTAGTTGGATCGCTTGCAGGTCTTGGCTATGGGCAATACTCATCACCGGGCCTAACTCATGCCCGTGGCGAAACTGTGCGGTCACCTGAGCTAGGCGGCGGCGCCGCTGCCCCTCTGAGACGTGTTGGCGGTGCACCAGCACCCAGGCCAACAGCAGCAGGGTTGCCGTATCCACTTGGCTACGGCTCTTTAATAGCAGCAGCTCAAAGGGTGAAAAACGGGCAATGGGCATTTCCTAGCTCCATAGACGAAGAGGTAAACAAAGGGCGGTGGCTTTGCGCAGCCCCATGATCATTTTAGCCATGGTATATCATCACGTTAGCCAAAGGAGTAGGAGATTGATGAGTTGATCAACGTTGAGCGTAAAAACAGCTTTCAGCTGCGTCTTACCCGGCGGCTCAAGGAAGAGACATCGCATAACCTCGACGTCTATCTTTTTGTGCCTGGCGAGCTTGGATTAAGCACCCAGCTTATCTCAGAAGAAGCCTTTTATCATGCGGCCATCAATGTCTCGCGCACCTACTACAGTGACGAGTATCTCTTACCCTTGGTGCACAGTCGATTGGCCAGTCGTAACCGCCTCGGCAGCGATTCGTACCGGTTGAGTCTGAGCCTCTACGCCTACCAATACGTGGAAGCGATGGAGCGCACGACTCGAGCGATGCTGGTGAACGCCAATAAGTTGCGCCACGCTCGCCAAGAGGAGCGGGAAGAAAACCGTGAGGTACAACAGAGTGCTGTCGCCCTACGCGACCAACTGCACGAAATGATCGACCTAAGTGACGGCATTCTCAAGCGGCTGCGACGCCATAAGCCCGATGATGAAAGCTTCAATAAGTACTTTGCCAATATCGATAACTACCTCTCCTGGTTTACCGAACAGCAGTTGCTGGCGTTGATAGCCCATATGCCCCGTGGAGGAGAGTTTACCGATATTCGTCGCCGTTTTATCAGCGTCTGCCATCGAGAGGATGAGTACCGCCGCGAGCAGCAGTACAACGCCGAGCGGGTTATGGCAGACCCAACACGCATGTCGAATAAAATGCGCCTGCTGCGGCGGCTGATTGAGCACCCGATTACCCTGAAACAAGCGGCGTTAGAGCTGGGTGGCGGTGAGCAGAAAGCGGTCAAGGCCCTGGCGACAGCCGTGGTGATGACATTTGTGACCTTGGGTGTACTGCAATTGCGCAGCGTGCTGGGCGGGATTACTGCCCTGTTCGTCTTAGCTATGGCGCTGCTCTACGCCATGCGTGAAGTGTTTAAGGATGATTTGCGCAATACCCTTTGGCGCTGGCTGCGTAAAGGACGCCCCAAGTGGCGCCGACAGTATCGCGACCCCACGCATAACGCCTTGGTGGGGCGTCAACTGGAATGGTTCGACTACAAGCGATTTGCCTCGCTGGGCGAGGATATTCAGCAGATGCGCCGTCGCAAGGTGGCTCAGCGGGAAGAGGTGGTGCTGCATTACCGCTCAAGCTCACGTATGTCGCCCACGCGCTTTTTAAGCGGCTACGAGCACACCCGCGAAACTCTCAACCTGGATATCTCCATGCTGACGCGGCTAATGAGTAAGGGCAAGCATCATATCTACCGTTTAAAAGATGGCCAAGCGGTGCGTGAGGGCGTCGAGCGCCGCCATCTGTTCAACTTGGTGATTCGGGAGACGGGTAGTGAGGATACGCCCTACCTCGCCCGCTGGAAGGTGGTTGTTAGCCGCTCGGGCATTGTCGATGTTGAGAAAGTCGAAGAGAGCAGTGTGGTGAAGGAGCAAAAATAAGAAAGGGGCAAATAAACTGCGCCAGATCAACGCCGCCTCAATGCGTTCATTGATATCGCCTCTCGACATGGGCAAATTGCCAGCAGCGAACTAGTCTCAAAGTACAGGCAGACTAACCTGCATCTGCTGCTCAGTCTTTAAAGGTTGAGCGCAAGGAGGAGTACAATGCAAGCTATTGATATTATGACGCCCAAAGTGGTGAGTGTGGGGCCTGATGCTGAAGTGCGAGAAATTGCCCAGTTGTTGCTCAGTCACCGTATCAGTGCCGTTCCCGTAGTGGATGAGGCTCACCAGGTGATTGGCATTGTCAGTGAAGGCGATTTAATGCGTCGAGTAAAAGGCGACGGTGATCATCGTGACTCCTGGTGGTTATCGCTGTTTACCGGCGGCAAGGACGCTGGCGACTATGTAAAGTCCCATGGTCGTAAAGCCCACGAGGTCATGACCCCGAATCCAATGACCGTCGAAGAGAACACGCCGCTGCACACCATTGCACGCATGTTGGAAAAACACCATATCAAGCGGGTGCCTGTGCTGCGTGATGGCAAGTTAGTGGGCATTGTTAGCCGTGCAAACCTGCTACAAGGTATTGCCAATGCCGCAGTGGCGCCGACCCAGTCGCCCACGGATGATCGGCAAATTCGCGAGGCTATTCTCAACGAGGTTGAGCATAATACCGGCGTACAGGTTGAAGGTATTAGCGTGATTGTGGATGGCGGTGCTGTGGAGGTCTGGGGGCTGGTTGAATCGCTTGAACAGAAGCAGGCGGTAACCGTTGCTGCGGAAAACGTGCCAGGGGTTACCCAAGTCGAAAACCATCTGGGCATGATGCCGCGGGGTGTGGGCTATATGTGACCTAAAGCCCGCTATTAAAGTAGCGGGCTCTGCTTTCTTTACCTTACACCACTGCTTTAATCGCCTGCTCTAAACTGTTTACGCTGCGCTCTGTGTGGTGCAGTTTATCGAGGCCAAATAAACCTATGCGGAAGGTTTGGAAGTTATCGCCTTCATCGCACATCAGCGGTACACCGCCCGCCACTTGAACGCCTGCTTGGGCAAGTTTGCCCACTAAGCCGCTATCGTCGCTATAGCACACCACCACGCCAGGAGCTTCAAAGCCTTCCGCAGCAACGCTTATAAAGCCGTGGCGGTTAAGCATGGCGCGGACTTCCCGGCCAATCGCCTGCTGCTCCTCTTTTACCTTGGCAAAGCCGTAGGCGCGGGTTTCCTGCATAATATCCCTTAGCTGCCGCAGTGCATCAGTAGGCATGGTGGCGTGGTAGGCGTGCCCGCCATTTTCATAGGCCTGCATAATACTGTGCCACTTGCCTAAGTCGCAGGCAAAGCTGTTGCTCTGGGTCTCACTCAAGCGCTGGATGGCGCGTTCAGAGAGCATCACCATGGCGCAGCAGGGCGAGCCGCTCCAGCCTTTTTGTGGCGCACTTACCACCACGTCAATCCCAAGTGCCAGCATATCCACCCACAGGGTGCCCGCGGCAATGGCGTCTAGCACTAATAAACCACCTACCTCGTGAGTGGCCTCTGCTAGCGCTTGAATATAGTCATCCGGAAGTAGCAAGCCAGCAGAGGTTTCGACTTGCGGGGCGAACACCACAGCAGGTTTTTCGCTGCGAATTTGCGCAATGGCCTCCTCAATGGGAACCGGCTGAAAAGGCGAGCGCGGGTCATCAGCCTGTAGACGCCGTGCTTTAAGCACCGTGTGCTGGTCGGTTAAGCGACCCATCTCAATAATTTGCGTCCAGCGGTAGCTGAACCAGCCGTTGCGAATAACCATGGTTTTCTGGTCAACGGCAAACTGGCGCGCCACCGCTTCCATGCCAAAGGTGCCGCTGCCAGGCACAATCACCGCTGCATGGGCGGTGTACACCTCTTTCAGCGTGGCGGAAATATCCCGCATCACACCTTGAAACTGCTGCGACATGTGATTCAGCGAGCGGTCTGTGTAGACCACCGAGTATTCAAGTAGACCCTCGGGGTCGACATTGGGCAGTAAACCAGCCATGGCGTTCTCCTGTCGTTAGAAACAGCCTGTTATTAGAAACAAATAATTAAACACGCATCTTGAGACACGTTAAAGCGCGAGGTTGCGTCTCAGAATACGGATAACTTCGTCGTGATGCCAATGGTGATGGTCTAGGCACTATAAGCGGGCTAGCGACTAAAGTTGCACACGAGTAAACGTTTACGTATTCGAGGTAAGCGTTTACTTTGTGGGTTATGCAGCACTTTTAAGCTGCTTTTGTGCTGTTAACCAGCTATGGCTAAGGAGAATAGATGACCATTAACGTTACCGTTTGGGGTGAAAACGTCCACGAACAAACCAATGAAGTCGTGGCGCGAATTTATCCAGAAGGTATGCATAACTGCATCGCCAAAGGGTTAAACGAAGCTGAAGGGCTCGATGCCCGTGCGGTCACTCTGCAAGACCCCGAACAGGGGCTAAGTGAAGAGATCCTAGAAAATACCGACGTGCTGCTGTGGTGGGGCCACGCTGCTCACGGCGATGTGCTGGAAGAGACCGTCGATCGCGTGCAGGCGCGCGTATTGCAGGGGATGGGACTTATAGTGCTGCACTCTGGGCACTACGCAAAAATCTTCAAACGCCTGATGGGCACGACCTGCTCACTCAAGTGGCGGGAAGCGGGAGAGCGCGAGCGGCTGTGGGTCGTTAACCCTGGTCACCCTATCGTTCAGGGCCTGGGCGACTATATCGAACTGCCGCACACCGAAATGTACGGCGAGCCGTTTGCGGTGCCCAACCCCGATGAAGTGATCTTTATCAGTGCTTTTGAGGGTGGTGAGGTATTCCGTTCAGGGCTGACCTACAAACGCGGCAACGGCAAGATTTTCTACTTCCGCCCTGGTCACGAAACCTACCCAATCTACTACGACGCACAGGTGAAAACGGTACTGAAGAACGCTGTGAAATGGGCGCGCCCGGAAGGCTCCCGGTGGATCGACAGCTGCCCCAATATTCCTGCCGATCAGGCCCCCAACCCGGTGGAAATCAAAGGCGAAGGGCTGCATAAACCCGGCGAAGGGGGCTTCAAATGATCCGCTTGGCGATTATTGGCGCTGGCAGTATGGCGGGGGAACACGCCAAGCACTTTAGCCGGATCGAGGGAGTGGAAGTGGTGGCGGTGTGCGATATGGAGCTGGCCAAGGCCCGTGATTTTGCTGGCCGTTATGGTATCGCCGATGCGTATGACGACCTGAAGACTATGCTGGCGCGGAAGGATATCCAAGCCGTTAGCAACGTCACGCCGGATGGTGTTCATAAGCGCACGTCACTGGCCGCGATCACCGCAGGTAAGCACATTCTGTGCGAAAAGCCGCTGGCGACGAATGCGGATGATGCTCATGAAATGGCCCAAGCGGCGCAGGCCGCCAAGGTCATCAATATGGTCAATTTTAGCTATCGCGATGCGCCGGCCATTCAGCACGCTCGTGCACTGATTACCGCTGGGGCGATTGGTCAAGTTCGCCACGTAGATGCCAGCTACCGGCAAAGTTGGTTGGTCAGCAATGAGTGGGGGCGCTGGGATCAGGAGAGTCAGTGGCTTTGGCGGCTTTCGGAAGCCCATGGCAGCAAAGGCGTATTGGGCGATGTGGGTGTGCATATTGTCGATTTCGCCAGCTTCCCGGTGGGCGATATTAGTCGCGTGAACTGCGAACTGACCTGCTTTGAAAAAGCCCCGAATAACCGCATCGGCGATTATCTATTGGATGCCAACGATACCGCGCTAATGCGAGTGACCTTTGCCAATGGGGCCAAGGGCAGCATTCAAGCCACCCGCTGGGCGACCGGGCACCATAACTCACTAACCCTGAGTGTACACGGTGATAAAGGTGCTATTCGTGTCGATTTAGACGCCTCGAAAGAGGACGTGCAGGTGTGTTTGGACGATGACGTTCACCCGGCGCGCTGGAGCACAGTGAAGGCACCGCCAACACCCAGTATCTATCAGCGTTTTGTGGAAAGCATCCGCAGTGGTCAAAACGACCAGCCGGACTTTGCCCGCGGCGCGGCGATCCAAACCGTTCTTGATGCCTGTGTTATCTCCAGTCAGGAAGATCGCAGCCTGGAAGTTGCAGTGTAATCAGCTTCGCAACGCCGGGCATTTTTCGGCACACTGGAGGCATTCCAGGTGAAAAATAGGGCGGGAAATAGCCGGTGAGAGATTCGGTGATAAAGAGCAAGCAAAGCGCCCAAACGGCCACCATCCGAGAAATTGCCCGGCGGGCCGAGGTATCGATTGCCTCGGTTAGCCGGGCCCTGAACGGCAAGCCAGGGCTCAGTGACGCCCTACGTGAGAAAATTTTGGCGATTAGTCGAGAAGTGGCCTATCAACCCAGCGCCGCGGCTCGTCAGCTAATCAGCGGTAAAACGGCGGTGGTAGGCATCTCTCTCGGCCGTCAGGATATCGAGCTACGTCCTTACTATATCTTGCTCTACCAGCATCTTACCGTGGCCCTCCATCAGCAGGGTATGGTGCCGGTGTTCTTTAATCACCAGCAAACCGCTGAATTACCCGAACGCGCGGGGGCGGCCATTTTGCTTGGTGAAGCCCCAGACGATGAGCGTCCGGCACTGCTTAAGGCCGCTGATATTCCTTTTGTACGCATAGGTGACGCCGGGGAAGGCTTTTCCGTCTCCCCAGACGATAGGCAGGGGCTGTATGAAATAACGCACCACCTCATTACCCAGGGCCGCAAGCGGTTGGCCTTTATGGGCGGTGAGCTAGAAGCACCGCGCCCGCATAGCCGCTTGGAGGGCTATCGGCGTGCGTTGGAAGAGGCGGGGCTTGCCGAACGCTTGATCAGCCTACCGCACCGCCTAGCGTCAGACTCCCTTAACAGCTATCGCTATCTAAATCGCTATTTAGACGAAGAGGGCACTCAACCACTGCCTTTTGATGCGCTGGTATGCGCCACCGACGAACTAGCGTTGGGCTGTGTGGCCGCGCTGGAAGACCGCGGGATCGAGGTGCCTGCTCAGGTCGCAGTAACGGGGTTTGATGACCTGCCCGCCCTCGCCACTGGGCTCACCACCGTACGGCAGGATATTGCCGAGATAGCCGAGACGAGCATGGCACTACTGGCAGAAGCGCGGGCGGGAGCAGCGCCCCGGCACGTATCGTTGCCGGTGGCGCTGGTGTTACGGGAAACGAGTTAGCGCGGGGGTAGCTGCTCTGGCCCAAAACCATCGGGTAGCAGGGCTTCCATGGTGTAGGTTTTCAGTAGTTCGCCGCTGCCGGATAGCACCTTGATTTGCGTTTCTGGCGTGGCGAACTCGCGGATGCGCTGACGGCAGTCGCCGCAGGGCGTGCATAAGTGATCGCCCGGGCCCATGACGTAGACCGTTGCCAATTGGCGTTGCCCTGCGGTTACCATAGCGGAAATGGCCGAGGCTTCGGCACACAGGCCTTTGTAGTGCGCCACTTCTACGTTAGTGCCCGCAAACTGCTGGCCATCCGGCGTCACCATTACTGATGCCACCGGGTGTGCTGAGTAGGGCACATAGGCGTTAGCCCGCGCGCTGAATAACTTCTCAACGATCTCTTCTGATACTTCATCCGTTTGCTGACTCATCACAACTTCCTCTTAAGCGTGGGCTGCGTCGTCGCGTAACACGGTGTCCAAAGCAATCAGCATCATGTCGTCAAAGGTAGTTTGACGGTCTGCGCTGGAGAGCGAATCGCCTTTCAGGATGTGATCCGACACCGTGCAGATGGTCATGGCGCGGGCGCCAAACTCGGCGGCGACGCCGTATAGACCAGCAGCTTCCATCTCTACACCCACAATGCCGTAGCGCTTAAGCATTTCAGCCATTTCGGTTTGCGGGTTGTAGAACAAGTCCGCTGAGAAGATGTTGCCGACTTTGACTGGCACGTTTTTGGCTTTGGCGGCAGCAACGGCGTGCTGGGTCAGCTCAAAGTCTGCGATGGCGGCGAAGTCGTGGTCGTTGAAGCGCATACGGTTAACTTTTGAGTCGGTGCTGGCGCCCATGCCGATGACCACATCGCGCACGTTGACGTCGTCGCGCACCGCGCCGCAGGAGCCCACGCGGATCAACGATTTTACGCCGTAGTCGGTGATCAGCTCTTTGGCATAGATGGAGACCGACGGAATGCCCATGCCGTGGCCCATCACGGAAATCTCGCGGCCTTTATAGGTGCCGGTATAACCAAACATATTGCGCACGTCGTTGACCTGGCGAACATTCTCCAGGTAGGTGTCGGCAATGTACTTGGCGCGCAGCGGGTCACCGGGCATCAGTACGGTATCGGCAAAATCACCGGGGGCAGCGTTGATATGTGGGGTTGCCATCAAAGGTCTCCTTTAAGCGGCGCTAGCCTTTAAGCAGCGTCAGGTAGAAAGCTTGTGCCATCGGCCATGGCCGGAAGCAGGAAAAAGTCGGCCAGGGTTTGGCCAATATCGGCAAAGGTGCCGCGCTCACCCAGCGAGCCGGGGGTAAAGCCGGGGCCATGTACCAGAATGGGGATGTACTCGCGGGTGTGCTCGGTGCCGTGCCAGCTGGGGTCGCAGCCGTGGTCGGCGGTGAGAATCAGCAGATCATCTTCGCTTAGCGCAGCCAGCAGCTTAGGTAGCTGGGCGTCGAAATCTTCTAGTGCGGCAGCGTAGCCCGGCACATCCCGGCGGTGGCCATAGACCGAGTCAAAATCGACAAAGTTGGTCATGATCATAGCGCGCTCGCCTTCGTCGCGCTGGCTGGTGCGCTCGATCTCGTTGAGTGTGGCGTCCATCAGTGCATCGTGGCCGCTGGCTTTTACCTTGTGAGTAATGCCGCAGTGGGCGTAGATGTCGGCAATTTTGCCAATCGAGACCACTTCGCCACCGGCATCATCAAGCTTTTGCAGCACGGTCGGTGCCGGTGGCTCAACGCTATAGTCGCGGCGGTTGCCGGTGCGGGCGAAGGTGTTGCTGTCTTCGCCAATAAACGGACGCGCAATCACACGGCCAATGTTATAAGGCTCCAGCAGCTCGCGGACGGTTTCGCACAGCTTATAAAGCCGCTCAAGGCCGAAATGCTCTTCGTGAGCGGCGATCTGAAAGACCGAATCCGCCGAGGTGTAAACAATTGGCTTGCCGGTGGCGACGTGCTCTTCACCCAGGCGGGCGATGATCTCGGTACCGGAGGCGTGGCAGTTGCCAATCACGCCGGTGAGATCAGCTTCTTGCACGATGGCATCAAGCAGCTCAAGGGGGAAACTGTCGGTTTTATCCAGAAAGTAGCCCCACTCAAAGCGCACCGGGACACCGGCAATTTCCCAATGGCCGGAAGGGGTATCTTTGCCGCTGGAAATTTCTTTGGCGTGGGCGTAAGCGCCTTCCAGGCTTTCTGGTAGCGTCACGCCTTCGGCAACGCTGCCGGTGGCGTCGCGGTGGGCGTGGAATAGCCCCAACTTGGCCATATTGGGCAGCTTGAGTGGCCCAGAACGATTGGCGTTATCCGCCTCGCCACGGGCGCATGCGGCGGCGATATGGCCCAGGGTATCGGAGCCTTCATCGCCGAAGGTCGCGGCATCCGGGGCGGCGCCAATCCCAAAGGAGTCAAGTACCAGTACAATCGCGCGGCTCATAAGGCTTCTCCACGGAAAGTGTCTTGTAGCAGGGTGTCGGCGTTGGCGGCACCTTCGCCAATTGTAAACGCTGCACGCAGCTGTTCGGCGGCGCGCTCGGCGGCGGCGTCACTGCGGGCGTGCACCATGGCAATGGGGCGCTGGCTATCCACGCTCTCACCGATTTCGACGATGTCGGTGAAACCGACGCTGTGATCGACGCTGGCATCGTTACGCAGGCGGCCACCACCCAGTTCCACCACGCTCATGCCCACGGCGCGGGTATCGATACGCTGGACGACACCCGATTGCTCGGCATACACGGGTTTAATCACGTCGGCTTTGGCCAGGTAGTGATCTGAGCGCTCCATAAAGTCACTGGGGCCGCCGAGTTCACGCACCATGCGGGCAAAGACTTCCGCGGCAGCGCCGGAGGTCAGCGCTTTCTCAAGCTTAGTTAGTGCTTCTTCACGTGAGCCAGCCAGCTTGCCGGCGATCAGCATCTCTACCGCCAGCTCGCGGGTGACTTGCATCACGCGGCTGTTGGGGCGGTCGCCGCGCAGTAGCGCCAAGGTCTCGACGATTTCAACGGCGTTACCGGCGCAGGGGGCCAGCGGTTGGCTCATGTCGGTGAGCAGGGCAGTTGTGGGTGTGCCCGCTTGGGTGGCCACATTGGCGATACTTTTAGCCAGCTCGCGGGATTTTTCCGGCGTGGGCATAAAAGCGCCGCTGCCGACTTTTACATCCATGACCAGCGCGTCCAGGCCTGAAGCGAGCTTTTTGCCCAGGATAGAGGCGGTAATCAGCGGAATAGACTCTACCGTGGCGGTGACGTCCCGCACGCCGTAAATGCGCTTATCGGCAGGGGCAAGATCCCCGGTCTGGCCGATAATCGCCACGCCGGTGGATTTCACCACCTCGCGGAAACGCTCTGGCGCAGGGTAGGGGTCGTAGCCGGGGATCGATTCAAGCTTATCCAGCGTGCCGCCGGTGTGTCCCAGGCCGCGGCCAGAAATCATCGGTACAAAGGCGCCGCAGGCGGCGACCCAGGGGCCAAGCACCAGCGAGACCAAGTCGCCTACACCGCCAGTGGAGTGCTTATCGACAATCGGGCCGGGCAGGTTCAGGTCGCTCCACTGCATCACATGACCGGAGTCGCGGGTGGCGGTAGTCAGCGCCACGACTTCTTCACGGCTCATGCCGTTAAGAAACACCGCCATGGTGAAAGCGCCAATTTGTGCGTCGCTAATGCGATCATCGGCAATGCCTTGCACAAAGGCTTTGATCTCTTCAGCCGGCAACGGCTGGTTATCACGCTTAAGGCGAATCAGTTCCTGGGGGAGCAGGGCGTGTTTAGTCGTGTTGGCAGCCATTAGTAACCTCCGGCTGTGGCGGCGGCGTTGGTATTGCCGGTCAGCGTTGCCAGCAGATTGCCCAGCAGGCTGGAAGCTCCAAAGCGGAAGTGCGCGGGCGTTGCCCAGCCTGGGCCCATAATGTTGTTGGCAAGGGCCAGATATGCTGCCGCGTCTTCGGCAGTTTTGACGCCACCCGCCGCTTTAAAACCAACATCTTGGCCGCTGGCCTTGATGGCTCTTAACATGATCTCAGCGGCTTCCAGCGTAGCGTTAACGGCTACTTTGCCGGTCGAGGTTTTAATAAAATCAGCGCCGCCTTCAATAGCGAGTTCGCTGGCGCGTTTAATCAGCTCGGGCTCTTTAAGCTCGCCGGACTCAATAATCACTTTGAGCAGCGCTTGGCCAGCACAGGCGGCTTTGCACATTTCAACCAACTCAAGGCCGGTCTCTTCGTCGCCGGCCATCAGCGCGCGGTAGGGAAAGACCACATCAACTTCATGGGCGCCGGAGGCAACTGCGTCGCGGGTTTCACGGGCGGCGGCCATAATGTCGTCGTCGCCGTTGGGGAAGTTGGTGACCGTGGCAATTTTAACTTGGTTATCGAGTTTATGCGCGGTAAGCGCGCGCTGGGCAGTAACGATAAACTGCGGGTAGACGCAGACCGCGGCTGGATTGCCGAAAGGCGTTTTCACCTGTTGGCAAAGTGCCTCGATGGTGCTGTCAGTGTCGCTGTCGTTCAGGCTCGTCAGGTCCATGAGGGTGAGTGCCTGTCGGGCGGCTTGGACGATATGAGGGGAGGCAGTCGCAGTCATGGAGTTCTCACAAATCAGTAAAAGATAAAAACGGGCACTGCGGATAAAACCGCAGTGCCCGATGCGTTAAGTAGCCGTCACTGCGCTAGCAATGGCAAGCGCTATGCAGACGCGCCACTTAGCGCAATAAAGAAGCCAGCAATCGAGGCCGACATCAAGTTGGATAGTGTACCGGCCAGCACGGCTTTGACACCAAAGCGGGCAATCTCTTTACGACGCGTGGGGGCAATGCTACCTAAACCGCCCAGCAGAATCGCAATGGAGGAGAGGTTAGCAAAGCCACACAGCGCAAAAGAGAGGATCGCCATAGTGTGCGGTGTCATTAACTGACCCGTGGCGGCAACAACTTGTTCCCCGTCAATGTAGGGGGCTAAATTGATGTAAGCGACAAATTCGTTGACCACCAGTTTTTGGCCAATGAATGAGCCCGCCAGGGTCGCTTCTTCCCAGGGTACACCCAACAGGAAGGCGAGTGGAGCAAACAACCAGCCCAAGATCAGCTCCAGGCTCAGCGAGTCAAAGCCCACCCAGCCGCCAATGCCACCCAGGATGCCGTTGATCAGGGCAATCAGGGCGATAAATGCCAGCAGCATCGCACCCACGTTGGCGGCCAGCATTAAACCCGAGGTGGCGCCCGATGCCGCAGCATCTAGCACATTGGCAGGTTTATCTTCCTGGGCGTCAATCTCTTCTTCCACCTTGGAAACGCTGTCGCTATCGGTTACGTCTTGGGTTTCCGGCATGATCAGCTTGGCGAACAGCAGCCCACCCGGTGCCGCCATAAAGGAGGCCGCTACCAAGTACTCCATGGGAATCCCCAGCGCCGCGTAACCCGCCAATACCGATCCAGCCACCGAGGCCAAGCCACCACACATAACGGCAAATAGCTGCGAAGGCGTCATGCGGGCGATAAACGGACGCACTACCAGCGGCGCTTCGGTTTGGCCGACGAAAATATTCGCTGTTGCGGAAAGTGATTCCGTGCGTGAGGTGCCCAGCGCTTTTTGCAGGGCGCCACCCAGGATACGAATCACCCACTGCATAATGCCGATGTAATAAAGCACGGCAATTAGCGACGAGAAGAAGATAATGACGGGGAGTACTTTGATCGCAAATACAAAGCCGACGTTATCAACATCCGCTAAACCACCGAACAGAAAGCCGATACCGTCGTTGGCATACACCAATATTTGGCTAACACCGGACGAAATGGCCTGCAGCACCGCTTGGCCAAACGGCACGTAAAGTACAAAGGCACCGATACCCGCCTGGATAGCAAAGGCGCCCAGCACGGTACGCAGCCGGATCGATTTACGGTCATAAGAGAAGATCAGGGCAATGGCCACCAGAGTGACCATACCCACCAAGCTCATAAGGAGTGTCATATGGGGATCCTTCGCGTCAGCGCGTAAGTAACGTTTTTATAGACAGTAACGCGTTTAAAGTAAGTTGAGCTTGACGGAGTAAATCATCGCATTCTGATAATTGTTGGGGGTACCCAACTTGTTGTCAGAGTAGCGATACTGAATACCGGTGGTGATCAAATCGCTCGGATGCCACCACAGGCTCAGTGCACCGTTGGTGCCTACACTGCCTGCTGTATCGCCCACGTAGTTCTGTTCCAGATACTCATCGTCACGGCCAAACGTCTGTTCGTGCCAGTTGGTGACGCTGAAATTCTGGTTGAGCGCGGTGAAATCATAACCCGCGACCCAGCCTGCCATATAGCCGTTCATGCCGGTATAGCTATTACTTTGTACCCGCGCCGCCCCGATAAAGGGTTTAAACCACAGACCATTGTCGAAGGTAGTGCGGTAGCCCAGGCCCAGAATCTGATCCTGCTCGCGGCTGTTATAACCGTAATCGCGGAAGTCATACAGGTGGGCATAAATCGACAGCGGGCTATCGCCCAGATAAATGTGCGAGGTCACTTTACCTGCGGTGCGGAAGTTGTCCTTGCCGCCGCTGGATTCATCAAACTGGTCGTTGGTGGGGTTCTCGAAATCAAAGAAGCCATAAAACTCGCCCCAGCTAAAGCCAGCGCCGCCTTCGATTTCGAGAAACATGAAGTCGCTTTTAGCCGCATTGGAAGCGGTGCGCGCTTCGGTGCCGTTCGACCAGTCCAGATAATTGACCGAGACGTTGGCGAATGACCACAGCCGATCAAGCGGATGGGGCTGAGCATCATCTGCCATTAGCGGTGTGGTGAGCATCGTCGCCAATACGCCCGTTACGCCAGCGCTAAGCGCGACAAAAGACGAGGAGCGAGAAGAGTGAGAGTGTGTACGAACTGTCATAAAAGCCTCAACAAGGTTATCGCGGAGCCATTTGGGTGTGGCTATCCGAGGGTTGTAATTGTGCGGGTTGGCGTTAATGTTAAAATTATAACATTTAGTGTTATTTTTCTAACGTTGATTTGCAAGTATTGTCACATCAACGCTATTTAAATGTCATATGGCTCTCACTGTGGCACTAATAGTATCAATAGCCGTCGTAGCAGTGGAAATTACGCCGCAGCTCGCTCAGCATAGAAATTGACGCAACACCGATGCTGTCGTTGCGAAAAACACAACAAGAGGGGTTTGCCAGGAGATGCCCACCATGAATGGCCGTAGCGCTCAGCGCCTTGCCAAACTTCAGGAAGCGCTTGCCAGTGGCGGTACTCTTCATCTGCGCGATGCAGCAGAGCTGTGCGATGTTTCCGAAATGACCATCCGCCGCGACCTAACAACCCAGGTCTCCGCCATTAGTCTGCTGGGGGGGCGCTTAGTGATGGCGAATTACCCCGGCGTCACGCCTATTTATGACCTAACCGAGCAGCAGGCCAGCCACTACCAGGCGAAGTATCGCCTGTGCCAGCGAGCACTCGCCTTTATTGAAGAGGGCGATACACTGTTTATTGACTGCGGCTCAACGCTGATGCCGCTGTTGAGCCAATTAAGCCATTTTAATGAGCTGACGGTAGTGACCTATGCGCTTAACGTCGCCAATGCCGTCGCCGCCCTGCCCAACGTGCGCTTGGTGCTACTGGGCGGGCTGTTTTATGCCACCTCGCAGTCATTTGGTAGTGACAATATGACCGCTGCTATCGAGCGGTTAGGTATTAATAAAGCGTTGATATCTGCGGCGGGGGTGGATTTAGAGCGGGGGGTAAGCTGTTTCCACTTTCACGAAGTGGCACCGAAACAAGCGGCCATTGCCACCGCTATGCAGCGCCTGTTAGTGGTAGATGCCAGCAAGTTCGGCGTGGTGCGCCCGGCTTATTTCGCCGCCCTGGACGATTTTGATGTGGTGGTCACCGATGGCGAGGGGGCTCATAGCAGTCAATACCTGGGGTGCGGCAATGCGCCACTTCTTTCATGATCTCGATCAATAGAAAATACTTTAGTCTTAACTGCTTAAGCCTTTAGTGCTTAGGCCAGCGAGGCTCGTCGCCAATTCCCATCCGGCGACGCATATTTTTCCCGGAGCAATGGCGCCCAGCGTCACGTGTGCACTGTCCTTGAGAGCGTTTTCCTAGCACGTTTTCAAGAGCGTCATGCAGAGCATGTTTTGGGAAGAGTATGGGGTGGTAGTTAGCCTGCTATGTAGAAGGGCGACATGGCTAGCTAGTGTTTTAAACAACCTCTGACGAGATCACACCATGCAACGACGCTCACTTTGGCGCAGGCGAGGCACGCTAGTGCTTCTTGCGCTGTGTCTGTTTCTAGCAGGCTGTAGTTCAGCGCTGCTAGACCCAAAAGGCCAGATTGGCGCTGAGCAGCGCACACTGATTCTGACCGCCTTTGGCCTAATGTTGATTGTAGTTATTCCTGTGATTGTCATGACGCTGCTGTTTGGCTGGCGTTACCGGCGTAGTAATAGCCTGGCTAAATACACGCCTGATTGGGCGCACTCCAACGTGATTGAAGCGGTGGTGTGGATCGTGCCCTGTGCGATTATCGCGGTGCTCGCCCTGTTGACCTGGAAGACCTCCCATAGCCTTGATCCCCACAAACCGCTGGAAAGCGATGTGGCGCCGATCGAAATACAGGCGGTGGCGCTTGATTGGAAGTGGCTGTTTATCTACCCCGAGCAGGGTATTGCCAGTGTTAACGAAGTGGCCTTTCCGGTAGATACACCGGTGCGCTTTCGGGTCAGCTCAGGCTCAGTGATGAACGCTTTCTTTATCCCCCATCTTGGCAGCCAGATTTATGCCATGGCGGGCATGGATAACGATGTCCATCTCATCGCCGATGAAATTGGTAGCTACCCTGGTCGTTCCACCAACTACAGTGGCGCAGGCTTCTCTGGCATGACCTTTGAAGCCAAGGTGACCAACCCCGAGGATTTTGACGCCTGGGTGGAAACGGTACGCGCGGCTCCACAAACGCTGACCTACCCAGAAGGTTATGAAGCGTTGGCGGAACCTAGCGAATCGAATCCGGTTGAGTACTTCTCAGCCATCTCACCATCACTGTATGAAAGCATCTTACGAAGCTTCCATACCGGCGGCGAGCATCAGATGGGCGGCGATCATGCTGACTCCCACGATGGCGAAAATGAGAAGACTGCCGATCACGCGGCCGAATCAGGTCATGTCACTAACAACCATGCTAGTCAGGATAATGCCATGCGCAGCCATTCCTCTAGCGTAGAAGTGGGAGGTTAAGCCGTGTTTGGAAAACTCACGTTAGAGTCAATTCCCTACCACGAGCCGATCATCATGGTCGTCGCGGCCTTTATGGCCATTGGTGGGATCGCACTGTTTGGTTTAATCACCTATTACCGTAAGTGGGGCTGGCTGTGGAACGAGTGGTTTACCTCCGTTGACCACAAAAAGCTCGGCATTATGTATTTCATCGTCGCCCTGGTGATGCTGCTGCGCGGCTTCTCGGATGCGATAATGATGCGCACCCAGCTGGCGATGGCCGCCGGGGATGCAGCGGGCTATTTACCCCCCGAGCACTACGACCAGATCTTTACCGCCCACGGCGTGATTATGATCTTCTTTGTCGCCATGCCCATGGTCATCGGCTTGATGAACCTGGTGGTGCCGCTGCAAATTGGTGCCCGCGACGTTGCTTTCCCTTTCCTGAATAACTTAAGCTTTTGGCTGTTTGCAGTCTCCGCGATACTGGTCAATATCTCGCTGGTGGTGGGCGAATTCGCCAAAACCGGCTGGCTCGCTTACGCGCCGTTATCGGGGATCGAGTTTAGTCCCGGGGTGGGGGTCGACTACTGGATATGGGCGTTGCAGATATCCGGTATAGGCACCACGCTGACCGGTATTAACTTTTTCGTGACCATCATTAAAATGCGCACCAAAGGCATGACGATGTTCCGCATGCCGATCTTCACCTGGACATCGCTGTGCGCCAACGTGCTGATCATTGCTTCCTTCCCAATTTTGACCGCGACCATCGCACTGCTAACGCTGGACCGCTATTTGGGCATGCACTTCTTTACCAATGATTTTGGCGGCAACATGATGATGTACGTCAATCTCATCTGGGCCTGGGGCCACCCGGAAGTTTATATCCTGATTCTGCCAGCCTTCGGCGTGTTCTCTGAAGTGATTGCGACCTTTGCCCGTAAGCGGCTGTTCGGCTACGCCACCATGGTGTGGGCGACCATTTCGATCACCTTGCTCTCGTTTGTGGTTTGGTTGCACCACTTTTTCACCATGGGGGCGGGCGCCAACGTCAACGCCTTCTTCGGCATTATGACAATGATCATCGCCATTCCTACCGGGGTGAAAGTGTTCAACTGGCTGTTCACCATGTTCCGCGGCAGCCTGGAACTCACTTCGCCGGTGCTATGGACGCTGGGCTTTATTATCACCTTTACCCTAGGCGGTATGACCGGCGTTATGCTGGCGGTGCCCGCAGCTAACTTTGTGTTGCATAACAGCCTGTTCGTTATTGCGCACTTCCACAACGTTATTATCGGCGGCGTGGTGTTCGGCATGATGGCGGGGCTTACCTATTGGTTCCCCAAAGCGTTCGGTTTCACTTTGAACGAAAAGTGGGGCAAGCGTTCGTTCTGGTGCTGGTTTATCGGCTTCTACGTCGCCTTTATGCCGCTTTACGTACTGGCCTTCTTTGGTGCCGTACGCCGCATGCAGTCCTACGCCAACCCCGAATGGCAACCGTGGATGATTCTGGCTTGGGTAGGCGCGGTAATCATTATGCTGGGCATTGTCTGCACCATCATCCAGTTCTGGGTGAGTATTCGCGACCGCAAACAGAACGCTGATGTCACCGGCGACCCCTGGAACGGCCGCACCTTGGAGTGGTCAACCTCTTCTCCAGCGCCGTTCTACAACTTTGCACGTCTACCGGAAGTGGGCGATATCGACAGCTTCTGGTCGCAAAAGCAGCGTAGCGAAGAGCAGCTTGAAGAAGCCCCCTATACCGATATTCATATGCCGCGTAATACCGTGGCCGGGCCAGTTATCAGCTTCTTTGCGCTGGTCATCGGTTTCGCCCTGGTGTGGCATATCTGGTGGTTAGCCGGCGTCGGCGCCGTGGGTGTATTCATCAGCTTTATGGCACGGGTATTTAACGACGATATCGACTACTACGTTCCCGCTGCTGAAGTTGAGCGAATCGAACGTGAGCATCAACAACGCGTGGAGGCGCAAGCGTAATGGCAACCGATACGTTACATCACGGCGCAACGGCCGAGCCTCATGAGCATCACGATGCTTCGGGCACGAAGCTATTTGGTTTCTGGGTCTACTTAATGAGCGATTTGGTGATCTTCGGGTCACTGTTCGCCACTTACGCCGTGCTGATGAAAGGCACGGCGGGTGGGCCAACCGGCGCTGATATCTTTGAATTACCTTTGATCCTTTTCGGAACCTTTGCACTGCTGATCAGTAGTTTCACCTTCGGTATGGGCGTTTTGGCAATGCATGCCAACCGTGTTGGCCAAGTGAAAGTGTGGCTGATTATTACCTTTCTACTGGGCTTGTGCTTCCTGGGGATGGAAGTCTATGAATTCCAGCATCTGATCCATGAAGGGTACGGTCCGGACCGTAGCGGCTTTTTATCGGCCTTCTTTACCCTAGTAGGTACTCACGGGTTGCACGTTACGTTTGGCATGATCTGGATTTTGGTCATGTTGGTACAGCTGTCGACCAAAGGGTTGAACGATATGACCCGGCCGAGGATTTTGTGCCTAAGCCTGTTCTGGCACTTCCTCGATATTGTCTGGATCTGTGTCTTCTCATTCGTCTATCTGATGGGAGTGTTGTGAGATGAGTGCAAGTTCAACCAATGCCCATGGCAGCGTTAAGTCGTATGTGACAGGACTGGTATTGTCGCTGATACTGACCATTATCCCTTTTGCGGTGGTGATGAGTGGCGCTTTTAGCGTATTGGCTACCGTGATTGTGATAGCCGTGACCGCGGTGTTGCAGATACTGGTGCAACTGGTCATGTTTATGCATATGAGTACCAAAGCCGACGAGGGCTGGAATCTGATGTCCTTCGTCTTCACACTGACGATTCTCGTCCTAGTGGTAGGAGGCTCGCTGTGGATCATGCAGCATCTGCATCTCAACATGATGATCGGCTAATCTCAGCGCCCAGCCGCTGGCGGGATCTGCTCGAGCTGACCAAGCCGGGCATTATCGGCGGCAACCTGATTGCCACCCTGGGGGGCTATTTTCTCGCCGCCCAGGGGCAGTTCGAGTGGCTCAGCTTTGTCTCGGTCATGGTGGGGATTGCATTAATCATCGCGTCAGGCTGTGCGTGTAACAACGTTATTGACCGCGATATTGATGCATTGATGGCGCGTACGCGCCATCGCCCTCTGGTAAGAGGCAGCATCTCTATTACCCAGGCACTGGGCGTTTCGGCGCTGCTGGGTGTGTCGGGGGTGGTGTGCCTGGCGCTGGGCACCAACGGGCTAACCGTTGCCTTGGCGGTGATTGGCTGGGGCGTGTATGTGGGGCTTTATAGCCTCTATATGAAGCGCCGCTCGGAGTACGGCACCTTGGTAGGCAGCCTCTCCGGCGCCATGCCGCCGGTGGTTGGCTACTGCGCCGTGACCGGTCAGTTCGACAGCGGTGCGATCATGCTACTGGTGATTTTCTGCCTGTGGCAGATGCCGCACTCCTATGCCATTGCGATCTTCCGCTACGCTGATTATCAACGGGCATCGATTCCGGTGTTGCCGGTAGTGCGCGGGGTGAAAATGGCCAAACACCATATCCTTGGCTACATTGTGGCGTTTATTCCCGCCTCGCTGGCGCTAGGGTTGGCCAGTCAGGCAGGCGCTGGGTATCTGTGTGTGGCGCTGACCATGGGCGGCTACTGGCTCTACCTGGCGCTGCGCGGCTACCGTTTAGACGACGATGTGCGCTGGGCCAAGAAAGTATTTGGCGTCTCTATCCTAACCATCACCGCGATGAGCTTAGTCATGGTGCTGGAATCGATGGTGCCAATGTGGGTCTAGGCCTCACACACCGTTAAGTCGTTAATTAAACGCCCCGAGCAGTTATCTGCTCGGGGCGTTTTTATTGGCTAGGGAAAAATTCTGTAACTCAGCTTTTCCGCTGACTGGCCTGAATGGCGGTTAGCGCAATGGTGTAAACGATATCGTCGACCAGTGCGCCTCGGGAAAGGTCGTTCACCGGCTTGTTCAACCCTTGAAGCATGGGGCCAACGCTCACTACGCGGGCGCTACGTTGTACTGCTTTATAGGTGGTGTTGCCGGTGTTGAGGTCGGGGAAAATAAACACCGTCGCCTTACCGGCAACCGGGGAGTCGGGCGCTTTTTGTTTGCCTACACTCTCAATGGCGGCGGCGTCGTACTGGAGCGGGCCGTCAATGGCTAAGTGCGGTGCGCGCTGTTTAGCAATCCGGGTGGCTTCGCGGACTTTATCCACATCGGCACCGGTGCCGGAGTCACCGGTGGAGTAGCTGATCATAGCGACACGCGGTTCAATACCAAAGGCCTCCGCGGAGCGGGCGCTTTGTAGGGCGATTTCGGCCAGGGTTTCGGCGTCCGGGTCGGGATTCACCGCGCAGTCGCCGTAGACCACCACCTGTTCGGGCAGCAGCATAAAGAAGATCGACGACACCTGGCTGTATTCTGGCGCAGTTTTAATCAGCTGGAACGCGGGACGCACGGTGTTGGCGGTGGTGTGTACTGCCCCAGAGACGAGTCCGTCGACTTCATCCAGCTGCAGCATCATGGTGCCGAGCACCACGTTGTCTTGCAACTGCGCTTCGGCGGTGAGTTCGTTGAGCTTGCCACGACGACGCTCGACCATCGGGCCAATATAGCGCGCGCGGCTGCTTTCAGGATCGATAATCGTCAGCGCTTTGGGCAGCGTCAGCCCGCGGTTACGCGCCACATTTTCAATATCATCGCGCTTACCGAGCAGTACACAGTCGGCAATGCCGCGGCGCTGGCAGATAATCGCCGCTTCGACGGTGCGCGGCTCATCGCCTTCCGGCAGCACCACGCGCTTTTTGGCCAGTTGAGCGAGTTTCACCAACTGGTGGCGAAACGCCGAAGGTGACAGGCGGCGGGTATAACCGCTGCTTAGGTGGGCTTTCAGCCACTCAAGGTCCATATGGGCCGCCACATAACGAGCCACCTGTTCGGCGCGCTCGAAATCGTCCATGGGAATTTCGCCGCTTAACTGGCTGAGGTGCTGGGCGGTGGTCAGGCTGTCGGTCTCTACCGCCAAAACAGGCAGGCCCGTTTTGAGCGCGGGGCGGCACATCTCAATCATATTGTCGTTGGGCATAAAGCCGTTAGTCAGCAGTACGCCCGCTAATTGAATGCCGTTCATGGTGGCCAGTGCGGAGGCCAGCACCACATCGTCGCGGTCGCCGGAGGCCACTATCAAGCTGCCAGGGGTGAAAATATGCAGCGCATTTGCAGCGCTGCGGGCGCAGAGGCTGGTGGAAAGCACCCGGCGGCTGGCCGCATCGCCTTCGTTCAGCAGTTTGGCATTGAGCGCTCGGGCTACATCCAGGGTGCGCGGCGCACTGAGTGTTTTACTGTAAGGCACCACGCCGATCAGGTGGAACTTATCCGTCGCCAGGGCCGGAGAGTATTGCCGTAGCTCGGTGAGCACCGACTCTTCCAACTGTGGTTTGAAAGTGCCCGGTGCCGCAGAAAGGTCATCTTCCTGAGCGTAGGGCAGGTTTTTCATGCGCATCAAAATGCCGCCCAGGGTGCGGCTGGAGCTAACCCCACCAAAGCTGCGGGCGTGCATATCCAGCTGGTCGGCCAGGGCCTGGGGTTCGTTTAAGTCACCGGTGCCCACCAGAATAATCCGCGCATTCAGCGCGTTGGCGAGTTGGGCATTGGTTTGCGTCGCGTAGGTGGTGTGTTGGGTGGGCACCACGCCTTCTACCACGACAAGGTCTAAGGTACTGCCATCGCGGTGGGCCTGCTGGACAACCTGTTCATAGAGCTCGACGGCGTTTTCCATGAGCTCATCGGTTTGGTCGTCGCGCAGCAAGCGCTCCAGCCGAGCCTGAGAAATCGGCGAAGGCGGGCGCTGATTAAGTGCCCGCGAGACCAGCGCGGTGGAGCGATCCAGCCCCGGGCCGTTCAGCTCGTTCTGCATAAACGGCTTTAAAAACCCGGCTTTCAGGCCGATGGTATCCAGCGCTTGGATTAACCCCAGACAGGCGGAGGTGAGTCCGGCACCCTGGCTGGTGGGCACTAATAGAATGGCTTGTGGCTGGTCGGGGTGGGCAGTCATACACGGGTCTCTAAGCAGTGGCGGGTTTCCATGGCAATGCGGCCCTCTTCATCGGTAGGGATCACCCACACCTGGGGGCCTTGGTGGTCAGGGCTATCCAGCTTGCCCTCTTTGCCGCGAATGGTGGCTTCGTTAGCGTCGTTATCCAACGCAAAGCCGAAGTGGGGCATCAGTGACAATACATTACGGCGCACGATGGGCGAGTTTTCGCCGATTCCGCCGGTGAAAATAACCCCATCGAGCTGGGGCAGCGCGCAGGAGAGCCCCGCCAGCGATTTAGCGATCCGGTAGCAGAATACCTCCACTGCCAGCTGTGCAGTGGCGTGGCCCTGTTCGGAGGCCTCTTCAATTTCACGCATATCGTTGGTTAAGCCTGAAAGCCCTAGTAGGCCGCTGTGTTTGTTGAGCACGTCGTCGATTTTGTCTAACGACCAGCCCAATTGGCGGTGCAGGTGAGCGTGCAGGCCGGGATCAACATCGCCACTGCGGGTGCCCATCACCAAGCCTTCCAAAGGGGTAAGGCCCATGCTGGTATCCTGGCTTTGATTGTTCCACACCGCGCTGGTAGAGCAGCCATTGCCTAAGTGGGCGGTTAGCCAACCGCCTGTGCCACGGCTACTTAGTTCGCCCACCCGCTGACTAACGTAAGCGTGGCTGGTGCCATGAAAGCCATAGCGGCGAATACCATGCTCGGCGTAGAGGTTTTCAGGCAGCGCGTAACGATAGGCACGCGGCGGCATGGTTTGATGAAAAGCGGTATCAAAAACCGCCACTTGCGGCAGTTCAGGGAATACGTTTTGGGTTGCTGCGATGCCTGCTAAGTTGGCAGGGTTGTGAAGGGGGGCGAGCGCTGCGGTGGTTTCGATCGCGGTGATGACGCTATTGTCGATGAGCGCGGCTTGGGTGAAGTGCTCCCCGCCATGCACGATGCGATGGCCCACCGCCGTCGGTAAGCGGCCCTCCATCCGCTCAAGAATCGCGTTAAGTGCCTGGGTATGGTCGGCATCAGGCAGTGGTTGAGTAAAACGTTCACCGGCACTGTTTTTGCCCTTTAAACGTGCCTCCCCACTACTCAGGCGTTCAGCTATGCCTTCAAGTCGCGGTGCCTGAGGGTCTGAATCAATCAACGCGTATTTAATAGAGGAGGAACCGCAGTTAATTACCAGCACCGGTGCGTTCATAAAAACCTTTTCGCTAGGAGGTTAGTGAGCAAATCAGTAGACTTTAGTATAACATGCTGCAGTGCGGAAAAGCAGCGCTAGGATTTCGTTAGCCTTCTATGTGAAAGCTAGGCATGCTGGGCTCTAGCGACCTGCATGACCGCCACCCATCTTACACCTTAACCACTACAACGAGCCGTTTCGTTCCTATGTCAGCGCCTTCTCTGCCAAAACTACTGCCGCGCCATTTGGCCATTGTGTTAATGATGACCGTGGCCACCATGTTCGCCGCCAATCACGTCTCCGCGCGGCTGGCGTTTGATAACGGAACCGGGCTATTGCTGGCGGTATTAACCCGCTCAGGGGTTGCCTGCCTGATTTTAGTGGCGCTAGTCATCGTGCAGAGAAAGCGGCTTTGGCTGCCCGCTGGTTCTTGGCCGTGGCAGCTCGCGGTGGGTCTGCTGATCGCGATCCAGAGCGTTAGCCTCTACTCGGCGGTAGCAAGGCTACCGGTGGTGATTGCGCTGCTATTGGTCAATACCTTCCCGATTCAACTGGCGCTGCTCAGTTGGGCATTGGGCGGCCCACGCCCGACGCTACGTAGCTGTTTGATTATGGGCACTATTTTAATCGGCTTGCTGGTGGTGCTGGATATCCCTTCATGGATTGCCAGTGCTGATGGTATGGGGCCAGGCTGGATCGCGGGGATTGGTTTTGGATTAATGGCGGCCTTCGTATTTGCCTGCGCGCTATGGGTCACTGAGCACCGCCTAGCCGGAGTGGGCAGCACATTGCGTAGCCTGCTGACCATGCAAACGGTGTTTATCGTCATGATCATTGGCGGCATCGCCGGTGTGGTGCCTGGGGGGATGAGTCTGCCGGATAACAGTACCGGCTGGCTGGGGCTTGGGCTGCTCGGGCTGCTGTATGGTTCGGCGTTCTCAACGCTGTTTATTTTTGTGCCACGACTCGATATGGCGCGTAACGCGCCAGTGATGAATATCGAACCGGTGGCCTCCCTGGTGTTGGGCTATTTCGTGCTGGGACAAATGCTTAGCCCAGGGCAGCTAGTCGGGGGAGCCGTGGTAGTCGGCGGTATTATCGTGCTGAGCCTATCCAAGGGGCGGTAAATATTTGCGTTCTTCATAGTTATGGATCACAATACAAACGTGTAAGGAAACACTGTTTTTTAACTGAGGTACAAGCTATGAAGATGTCCGTATTATCACTTACATCGGCGGTACTCCTGGTTGGCGTAGGCGCTTTCGCAACGTCTGCTCAAGCTCAACAGTCTTTCGACTATCCACAAGCTTACTTGGGTGGTGACGCCATGTTTTGGAGTCTTGACCCAGAGAGAGGCTCTTCACGTGACGACGTAGGCTTACGTCTGCGCGGTGGTGCCCAGTTCAATGACTACTTTGCCCTTGAGGGCCATTTAGGTACGGGCGGCTCGGATGGTGGTGCTGATCTAGACCATCTGGCCGGTGCTTATGCCAAAGGGATTTTCCCGGTAGCGCCTGAAGTGCGGTTATACGGTTTAGCGGGCTTCACGGAAGTTGAAGTGAGTGACAACCGGGAGAGCGATTTCTCCTACGGTGGCGGCGCTGAAATGGACATAGCACCTAATTTATCGGTGAACGCAGATTACATGCGCTACCTGGATAAATCTGACTACACCTTTGATGCGGCCAGCGTTGGTTTACGTTACCGGTTCTAATAGCGATGTAAAATTTAACGTTAATCGCTAGTTATATCTAAAAACCCCATGGCTTCTTGCCATGGGGTTTTTGCTTCCCCCCATACTTTCCTCGCGAGCAAAGGAACGTTTTTTGCTTGAAGTTACTGTCATTATATCTCGGTGTAGGTGTGTGCTCACTTAGGTCATCAAGCATTTCTTAATTTCCAGCTTGGTGACTGTCAGAGACTCGGCATAATTTTTCGTAGTTTGGGCCAAATGCTGCAACTGCGAAGGTGATAATGTCGAAGTGACTCGTTGGCAAGAAACGAAAATATAAAGTCCAGCGCTCAACTTGATTAAGCTCCGTTCAAGAGGAAACTATCATGTATAAAATAAGCAAAATGACTGTAGCTGTAGGTTTATGTTCAAGTTTAATGGCAGCATCCGCTATGGTTGAAGCCGCTGAAAAAAATTGGCGTATGGCAACACCTTGGAGTGGTGGGCCGTGGCTTGAACGTGATGCACAAATGTTTGCTGATCGTGTCAATGAGCTTTCTGATGGTGAAATTGCCATTGAGGTTTATCCTGGCGGCACCTTAGGCAGTGCACTGAAGGTAACGAATACGGTCAAGTCTGGAGTTGCGGAAGTAAGCCACAACTACATTAATTATGACTATGGCACCGATCCCACTACCGCGCTTCTAGCAGGCCATTCAAGTGGTTTGACTCCTGAAGAGTTCATGATGTGGATGTACGAAGGGGGAGGCGTTGAACTGTATGAAGAGTACCGCCGCGATGTCTTTGACGTTGTCGCTTTCCCTTGTGCGATTTTGGGTACCGAAATTTTCCTGCACTCCAATAAACGTGTTGAAACTCTTGAAGACTTCCAGGGCTTACGCTTGCGTACTTCCGGTGCATGGTCTGAATTAGCTTCCCGGCTTGGTGCCTCCACGGTGGTAATGGCCGGCGGCGATATCTATAGCGCGCTTGAGCGTGGCGTAATTGATGCAGCCGAGTGGGGTAGCCCTGAAATGAATCAGCCCACGGGTTTTCAGGAAGTGGCCCAGTACGTGATTATTCCAGGCGTGCATCAGTCAGGTGGTTTTTTAGAGTGCCAGGTTAATGAAGATACCTGGAGCGAATTAAGTGAAGATGAACAGGACATGCTGCGTTTAGCGGGCAAGTTAAGCGTTTTTGAAACCTGGCTGGCAAGCTCTTTTGCTGACTTGGATGCCTATCAAGCCTTACTCGATGGCCCCAACGAAATTGTTCATCTTGATCAGGCGTTTATCGATACTATCTACGAAGAGACTGTGAAATGGGAAGACGAGTATGCGGCTGATAATGAGTGGTTTGCTCGCGTCGTTGAGTCCCAGCGCAGCTTTAAAGACACCATGAGCGTATGGCCTGAGTATCGCTTACCGATTGGCAGTATGGGTCGATAATCGAGCCATCAACGAAATGAAAGAGAGGTCTCTGGCCTCTCTTTCATACGTTCAAGTCTCTCTTTTATGACGTGTTGATGAGTAGCCATCATGAAACTAATTCAAGCGATTGAGTCGCTAACCCGTTGGGCAGGTTGGGTAGGTGCGATATTGATTTTTCCGTTAGTTGGCGCGCTAGTAGTGGAAGTATTCAGCCGCTATGTGGCCGGACGTCCAACGCTATGGGCGTTTGAAATTAGCTATATGGTCATGGGTGCCATGTTCATGCTGGGTATGGCCAATGCACTGCGAATTGGCCACCACGTCAGTGTGGATTTGGTGTCGATGCAGCTGAATGCCAAAACTAACGCGCTGCTGCGCATTATTGGCTATGTACTGTTTTTGCCCATTTTAGCGTGGCTTGTGTGGGAGCTTTTTCATTATGCACTGCAAGCGTTTAACTCTAATGAGCGCTCGGGCCGTTCCGCATGGAATCCTATTGTGTGGCCGATTTTGACGGTGTGGTGTATCGGTTTTACCTTGCTAGCACTGCAGGTGGTAGCAGAGCTATTAAAGGCGGTAGCGGTACTGCGTGGCCAGCCGCTACCTGAGGAGGATGCATCATGAGCAGTTATTTATCGTTGATGATGTTTCCGGTGTTGATGCTGTTTATCTTTTCCGGTTTTCCCATTGCATTTTCGATGATTTTGGTGGCAACAGGCTTTGGGATTATCCAGTTTGGTGATGTGGCGGCTTATCAGCTGCTGACCAAAATCGAAGATACCGCGTCTAATTCTATTCTCGCCGCCGTGCCACTCTTTATCTTTATGGGGGCAATGCTCGAGCGTTCAGGAATCGCCGAAAGGCTATTCGAAGCAATCCATATGTGGACACGTCGCTTACCCGGTGGTTTGGGTGTGGGCGCAATTATTATGGGTACGCTCTTCGCTGCCTCTAGTGGTGTAGTGGGCGCTACCGAAGCGGTTATCGGCATGCTTGCGATCCCGGTAATGCTTAAACACCACTACAACAAGAGCCTGATTTCAGGAACGATTTGTGCAAGTGGTTCGCTTGGCACCGCTATCCCGCCCTCTATTACGGTGGTGGTGTTAGGGCCTGTTGCTGGCGTTTCAGTCGGGTCGCTTTTCAGCGGCTTGCTAATTCCTGGCTTTTTAATGGCGGCGATGTTTTTGATCTACATTGTCGGCGTGGCCTACTTGAAGCCGCAGATGGCCCCTCGGGTAGACGAGAGCGAGCCAGAGGAAAGTTGGCAGGAAAAAATACGCGTCACGGCGGTTGCGTTACTGCCTACTATGCTGCTGATTTTTACCGTGCTTGGCACCATCTTAATGGGCTTAGCTACACCAACAGAGGCGGCAGCCTGTGGAGCGCTTGGCTCAGTATTATTGGCACTGGCTTATCGCAATTTAACGCGGGATGTACTGTGGCACGCAGCTATCAAAACCATGAACATCTCGGCAATGATTCTGCTGATTGTAATGGGCGGCAGTATGTTTGCGGGTGTCTTCTTTGCCTCTGGCGGTATGGCAACGGTGCAGTCGATGCTGATGGATACCGGATTAAGCCCCTGGATGATTCTCGGGTTGATTCTACTCATCGCCTTTATTGCGGGCTTCGTGTTGGATTTGATCTCTGTCGTGCTGATCATTATCCCCGTGGCAATGCCGATTGTGCGTATGCTAGGTTTTGATGAAATATGGTTCTGCGTAGCCTTTCTGGTAGTGCTACAAACGAGCTACTTAACACCTCCGCTTGCCCCGGCAATTTTCTACTTAAGAGCCATTACTCCACCAGAAATTACCCTCAAGCATATGTATTGGGGGGTAGTGCCTTTTATCATCGCGCAGTTAGTGGTGCTGGCGCTGGTGTTGGCTTTCCCTAGTCTTGCGTTATGGCTGCCTGATTTGATGAGCGGACCATCTTGGTAATGAGTTAAGTGCGTATTGTTGTGATTGATGCCGCCTAAGGGCGGCATCGTGCGTTTTGGGAAGTGGTATTCGAATATTGTTAGCGCGCTAATTAATTGTTAGACTAACGTCTCTAATGCTATCCCCTAAACGATACGCGCCCGTATAGAGGCGCTGGCCAGGTGGTTGCCTGGTGGCAAACAAGTGAGCCCTGCATGACCCCCGATCAAACATTTGCCCGCTGGGTGAAGGTAGCCCTGGCTGCCTTTGTACTGCTTTTTATTTATTTTCTGGTGGCTGATAGCTTTATGCCCATGACCCCTGAGGCGAGGGTGCTGCGGCCGGTAACCCGTATTGCGCCCGAACTCAGTGGTCCAGTGAGCGAGGTGTTGGTGAGTGATCACCAACACGTTACCAAAGGCGATGTGCTGTTTCAGGTAGACCCCGCGCCGTTTCGATTAGCGGTTGAGCAGGCACAGCTAAATCGCGAGCAGGCCGAACGAGAGAATGCTCAGTTGGAAGCAGAGCTAGCCTCCGCACAAGCGGAATTGGCATCTGCTGAAGCCACAGCTGCGGAGCGGCGGGGTGAACTGCAGCGTGCGGAAACTCTGGTGGCGCAGCAGAGCGTATCCCGCCAGCAGTACGAACAGCAGGTGGCTGCTGAGCGCACTGCACAGGCCAGCGTGGCGGCGGCCAGGGCGAAAATTGTGAGCCTGGAAGTGCAGTTGGGCGATGCTGGTGAGACGAACCTGCGTTTGCGCCAAGCGGAAAACGCGCTTTCCCAGGCGCAGTTGGATCTTGCCCATACCCAGGTACGCGCCGCGCAAGCCGGTAGCGTTGCCAATCTTCAGCTAGACGTAGGTGACTACGTTCAGGCGGGTCAACCAGCGGTAGCGGTAGTGGCGGATGCAATCGATATTATTGCCGATTTCCGTGAAAAGAGCCTGCGCCATGTGGTGCCCGGCGATGTAGCGAAAGTGGTGTTTGATGCCTGGCCGGGGCAGGTATTTGATGCGCAAGTATTCGCCATGGATGCCGGGGTTCGCGATGGGCAGTTGGCCGCCGATGGTCAATTGGCCGATATTCCTACCACTGACCGCTGGGTGCGCGATGCTCAGCGCATGCGCGTTCACTTGGCGCTAAGCCAGCCAATCGCCAACTTATTGCCCAGCGGTGCCCGCGCCACCGTGCAGCTTCAACCCGGTGATGCTGCCTTGGCCAAACCCTTTGTGTGGCTACAGGCGCATATGATCAGTTGGCTGCATTATGTTTATTAAAAAGAGGTCTACCAGGTTTATTAAAAAGAGGCTTGCCAGAGCGCGGGCGTCTAGCAGAGCGGCGCCTAAGCGTAAGCCCGAACTCTCAAAGAATGGCCTGCGTCAGTGCCTGAGAGTGGCCGGGGGAGGCGCGCTGGGGTTTGTGGTCAGCCAATTGATGGGCTGGAACTATGGGGTGTTTTTTACCGTTTTTCCAATGTTCTTGCTGGGTATGGTACCCATCTTGAACGGCCATATCGTGCGTCAGTTTTTGGCCAACGTATCGATCAATGTGCTTGAGGTGAGTCTAGTGGTCGGACTGCTCAAGCATATGCCGGTAGTGATGACCCTGGTGGTCATGGGCATATTTCTATTTCGCTTTAACTTGATGGCGAAAGGGCCGCTGTTTCTATTCGGCGCCAACGGCGTGTTGACGCTCAGTATCCTGCTCCACTTTGCCAGCTACCCCAGTGTAGACTTGAGCGATTTACTGGCCTGCAACCTCGTCGCCAGTCTATTGGCGGTGTTTATTGCCATGCTGATGCATACACTGTTCCCTGACGTGGAAGCGCGTAAACCGCCACCCAGAGTGACCAAGACTTCCTCCCAGATTCGCCATGCAACCTTAATCGGCGGCCTAACCGCGACGCTCTCGTTTGTGGTATTTCAAGTTTTTGACTTGCAGGGGTCGCTTTCCGCGCAGATGGCGACCATCTTGGTGCTATTTACGCTGGGCTACTCCGGTGCGCGGGTATCAGCTGCCAAGCGAGCCGTAGGAACGCTGTTGGGGTGTAATTTAGCGCTACTCATGCAGCTACTCCTGTATACCCAGAGCCACCATTTTCTGCTGGTGGTGTTGCTCTATTGGCTGGGGCTCATGCTCTTCGCCCGGGAGCATATTCATGAAGGCGGCGGCTCGGGGATTGGCTTTGGCGGGATGACCACCCTGGGGATTCTGTTTGGCCAGTCGCTGGGCCCGCAGCAGGATCTGGTTTACAGCGCACTCTACCGGTTCTCCTCAATGAGTGTCGCGCTAGCGCTTACACTGCTGACGATGGCCTGCCTGCACTTTGCGCTGAACTGCTGGACGTCAACGCGCTTACCAGAAAGCAGCCTGTCATAAATACAGCTGCCACAAATAAATCAGCGCAACTTTTTTAATACAGGCTACTCTGATGAGTGTGTCGACGTGTGATTTGATGTGTTTCCCTACTAACGGATTAGAGGTGTTCGTCATGGCAACAGGTAAAGAAGATAAAGCAAAAGGAACGGCCAACAAAGCTGCAGGCAAAGTGAAAGAAGCCGCGGGCAAGGCAACAGGTAGCACCAAAACTGAAGCTAAAGGTAAGGCCCAGCAGGCGAAAGGCGAACTGCAAAAAGGCAAAGGCGACGCCAAGGAGAGCCAGAAAAAACAGCGCTAGTCATGTAACACAGATACCAACAGGGGGCTTCGGCCCCCTGTTGGCGTTTATGCGGTCTGGAAACTCCCGTTTCTCATCTTCAGCGCTGAAGCATTTGGGAATAGCCTGGAGAAGTTTGCTTAGTAGTGACCCAGTATTTTCCACCACAAGCCGCCGACCACCACCCAGATCGCAAGATTAACCACACTCATAATAAAGCCCGCTTTCCACCACTCGCCCAGCGTTAGATAGCCCGAGCCAAAAATGACCGGCGATGTCCCAGTCGCGTAATGAGTTAAGGTCATCATGATCGAGGAAGTGGCGGCCATGATCAGTACAAACGGCATGGGCGGTGCGCCGAGCGTTAATCCAACGGTAAGAAAAGCTGCCATCATTGCGGTGATATGTGCGGTGGTGCTGGCAAAGAAGTAATGAGTATAGAGGAAGGTCAGCACCAGCAGGGCGGATGCTCCCATCCAGCCAATGCCCATCATGGTGATCCAGTTCTGCATATTGGTAGAGAACCAGTCGATCAACCCGGTCTGGTTGAGCTGGGAGGCCATCATTATTAAGGCGCCGAACCAGAGTAGAGTATCCCAGGCGTTCTTTTCCGCCAGCACATCGTCCCAGGTTAATACGCCTGTCAGCAGTAGTATCGATAGCCCAATAAACGCTGACGTGGTGGTGTTGAGGGTGACTGCATCGCCCAGAAATAGCGCCGGGATATCTGCCCACAGCAGCAATAGCACCAAGAAGACAAACAGCATAATGCCTTCGTCTCGGCTGATCTTACCCATTTCGGCAAGTTTATCCCGCGCCATCTGCGTGGCGTGGGGTGTCTGTTTAATATCCGGCGGATAAAGCAGGTAAAGAATATAGGGCATAGCCAGGATAGCGACCAAACCAGGCAGTAGCATGGCGAGCGCCCAGGTCATCCAGCTCAGCTGGATTTCCGCCCCAGTGGCGATAGATATCAGCTCTACGGTCAGTGGGTTGGGGGCAGTGGCGGTGACAAACATCGCTGAGGTAATCGGGTTGCTGTGGTAGTTCACCAGTGCCAAATATTTGCCGATTTTGCTCGACGTGCCATCTTCCGGGCGTGAATCAAAGCCTTTAGCGATAGAGCGCATTATGGGGTGCATGATGCCGCCACCACGGGCGGTATTGCTGGGGGTTACTGGGGCAATGGAGAGCTCTGAAAAGGCCAGGCTGTAGCCGATTCCCAGCGTCTTCTTGCCAAAGATAGAGATGAAATAGTAGCCGATACGGGCGCCTAGCCCCGTTTTAATCAGCCCTCGCGAGATCATAATCGAGATAGCGATTAACCAGATCAGTGAGTTGGAGTAGCTGCTTAAAGCATCGTTAATGGCGGTGCCTGGGTTGTCGCTGGTCACCCCGCTCGCCGCCACAATCGCAATGGCAATGATTGAGATGGCCCCTATGGGCATTGCCTTACCAATAATCGCGGCAATCGTCCCCACAAAAATAGCCAGCATTAGCCAGGCATCAGAGGTGAGACCTTCTGGCAAGGGAATAGCCAGCCATATCAGTAGAGTGATCGCCACCGCAATAGCGGTTGGCCAGGGTTTGAAAGGCAGCGTCGGCATCGTGGAGCCCTATAGTAAGTAGGTGGCTGCGGTACGCTCACAGGCAATAAAGCAGTGCTTGAGTTGCGACTTAAGTCTAGAGCGGATGGACGATTGGCGACTTGCCCCACGTCAATTAGAAGCTTGATCTAGCCAGGATGACTGCTGCTCACAAGATGGCGGCCACCACAGCCACGGCTACAAGCCGATGGGCGGCTGGCGCTTTGGTAATACCATCGACGGCGCCCAGGCGGAATACCTTTTGGTACACGATGCCCAGGCCAACCTTTCGCCCGTGCCCGATGGCCAAGCAGATGGGCGCCGACGTGACGCTGGATTTTCGCAAGGTCGATGTCGTTGAGGAGATACTCAAACTCACCGGTGGGCGCGGGGCTGGGCGATCATAAGATCATTACCTCGCTATGCCCTGGCGGCAAAGAGCGCATGCGCAGGTTGATGAGCATCATCGCCGCGGGACGGTTGGACCTTGGCCCCGATGGTTAACCATCGCTACGCGCTGGAGAATATCGTCGAAGCCTACGATCTCTTCTCCAACCAGCGCGACGGGGTACTGAAAGTGGCGCTTGAGGTTTCATAAAACTCAAGTGACATATTCAGCAGTGAGGCTATAAAGAAAAACCCGCTAATATCAGCGGGTTTTTCGGATTGAAAGAACTATCGAGTATCAGTTCAATTCCAGTGAGAAACTCATTTCAACGCCTGCATCATCCACTCTGAGCCAGTACTCAGTGTTCTTATAAGCATCACCATATTGCTTGAGCATATCAATATCAGACGCTGCTATCTCATCCGAGGGTATCTGCTCCATAACATCGGCCAGCGAATGATAAAACTCGCCTGTCATGTGGCTGTGAAACAGTAGGTCATGCTCTGAAGTAGGGGCTTGTAGCTCTGACTGCAGCGTCGCTGAATCGCTAATACCCACGCCTAACGCAACCGCCGTGTCAGACATAGCGGCGTAAAGCGCTGGTGCGTCTGGTGGCAGCATCATGCTCTTGACTTGCTTGGCTTTTCCGCCTGGTTCAAGTCCAAGAGCCCCTAGCACCGGCATGAAAGCGCTCACTGTAGACAGCAGCGCCAGCGGATTTTGTGAGGCGAGGGTGAGGATGCCGAGACCGCTGGGCGCCCCGTTTTTCATCGTTAGACTGTCAATGCGAGCATTGAAACCAGACAACGACGGGCCAATCATCATGGTGATCGGGTTATTGATCGCCATGTTAATTTCATTCCAAGTACCGTTTAGCTCCTGTAGTTCATCACAGCTGAACGGGTTTTGACGCACTTCCTGCGCATATTTTTGAACGGTTTGAAGCAGTACAGGCAGGTCCAGACCCAATCCAAAGCTGGCCATTCCACCGGTGCTGCCAAGGCCCGGAACCTGTGTGGTCAGGGCACGCAGATCGCTGACAATATCTTCATCGGTCTCAAGGATGAGATTCATCTCCATGCGGTCGAGGCTGTAATCACGCATGCCCATTACCAGACCAGGGAAGCGGCTGGTAATGCGGTCAATATCTGCCTGGCAGGTGGATAGATCCAGAGGTTCTGCATCGACGGCATTCATCAACGCTTGAGTACCCGAATGCGTAGGGCTACTTAGCTCATCAAACAGCCGTGAGGAGTCGATCTGCCCGGCACCGTAAGGCGTGAAGTCATGGCGCTGCTCAAGCTCTGCCAGTGCATCGGTATCACCGATACTGCTGTCGGGCAGCGCTTTACCCAGCACCTGTGCCAGCAGCTCGTCGCTGGCATCCTGCGGCACCACCGATACCAGTAGCTGCTGGTCGTCAATGGCTAGGATGGCCTGGAGTGGGCCCTCAGGCGTCAGTACCCAGTAGTCGGTGCCGTTAGTGGTGGCCGTGCGTGGAGTGATGTCTGCTTTGGCGAGGATGCGCTGCAGCGTTTCGCGAAAGGCATCTTCATCCTGCAGTTGCATGCGCAAAACAGGCAAAATACCCAGCCCATAGAAAGCAGCCTGAGGGCTCATCTTGAGCCCCAGCGCATGCACATCTTCCAGTGACTCAACCCCGACTAACTCTTCACCCATGGCGATTAACAGCGTCATCATCGAATGCAGCACTTCATCGTCTTCTATCTGGGGCAGCGTATCGCGCAGTTCATCCAGATCAGAATCAAGGGTCGCCATGGGCTGCATACGCTGATAAAGATCAAAGACATCCTGTTCAGGCATCGCTTCGCGCGTGGCCATGAAATAAGGGGAGTTAGCCGGAACGTATTTCAGCATTGGCGCTACGTTATTTTTCGGCGCTTCCTCTTGCGTTGCCGCTTCGGTTGGCTCGTTATCATCGCTGCAGCCGCTGAGCAGGCCAGCGCTGAAGAGGGCAAGAGTAACCGCTATGGAAAGTTTGGTTTTCATCTGGAATCAGTTCTTTGAATGGTGTTGGTTTTAAATGAGCCGAGTTGAGCTGAGCGCTCTGTAAATGGGAATCATACACGAGCAATGTATAATTAATCTACTTGGACGGAAAAAGACTCAAAGCCGGTGCATTAAATGCTGGTTAAAGAACATTTGGTAAGCCGTGAGAGTAGCGCAGAGAAAGTGACTCAACACTCTCAGTGCCTCTTGAGCTCAAGAGCAATATTCAGCTGCAATGCTGTTTAGTAGGTCGCTAGTTTAGACTTCCTGGTACAGCTCACTGCCTTTGTTGCGAACCTTCTCCGCTTGTTCTTTTATGCCTTTCATCACTGTTTCCTGATTGACGTTTAGGCCTTGACGGGGTGAATGCCTGCCACTATGGTTATAGACAGACCTGTCTGTTCAGTAGTGTTTAATGATGAGGCTTTATGATGACGCTTGATCCATCGTCGGTCTCCCGGCCCCGAGAACGTATTATTGAAACGGCTAGCCGATTATTTTTCCGCCAGGGCTATTGTCCCACTGGCATTAATCAGATTATCAGTGAGTCGGGGGTTGCTAAGGCCAGTTTTTATACGCATTTCCCTAGCAAAGAGGCCCTTGCCATGGCTTGGCTTAGGCAGCGCGAAGAACGCTGGATTGAACAGCTAGCTGAGCGAATTTCTCAGCATCAACTAACTGAGAAGCGGATTTCCGCTATGTACACCATGTGGTACGACCAGATTCGCGAAGAAGGCTACCGTGGTTGTGGTTTTATCAATATGGCCGGGGAATTCAGTGATGAAAAGAGTCCGGTTAGGGCTCTTGTGCGTGATCACAAAGAGCGTGTAAGACAAGTTGTCGCCAATAATGTGCTAAATGAATATCGGCCCATGATGGAGCCCGATGACTTTGACGAGTTGGTGAATACTATTTACTCACTTTTTGACGGTGCCATTATTCAAGCGCAAAACTTTATGCAGGATTGGCCGATTGATTCTGCAATGAACACCTCACTACAACTGCTTACTTATTACTGCAAGGCCGATTGAAAATACATAAGTGATGAAACACCAGAAATTGTAAGGCTTTCAATATGCTTCTTCCCGCCTTATTAATGCGCAACTCTGCCTTCAATATTGTCGGCGCGGGCTTGTTAATTGTGGCATCTACCTACGGGTTGTCGCGCTATACCTATGGCTTGTTCGTACCCGCTATCAGGGATGATTTCAATTTAAGCCAAACGGCCGTCGGTGCGATTGGCAGTGCCTCCTATCTGGGGTACCTGCTGGCAACGTTGGTGAGTCCGCTGCTGGTTCGCCATTTTAATCCGCGTATGCCGATTATATTGGGCGGCATGACCGCAACGCTGGGTATGCTGTTGGTCGCGCTGGCGGGTAACCCGGTATGGTTAGCATTGGGGGTGACGCTTGCCGGTTGTAGCCCAGGCCTGGCGTATCCACCGCTTTCTGATGCTATCAAGCAACTCTGTCTCGCTGAAAAGCAAAGCCGCTATTACGCCATTATCAATTCCGGCACCAGTTTTGGGGTGATGGTTTCTGGCCCATTGGCCCTTATTGCGGGTCCTCAATGGCAACTGGCTTGGTTGTGCTTTGCATTTATCGCGCTGATCGCCACGCTATGGAATTTTTTTATAATGCCGGGCAATGCACCTAACCATGAGCTCTCAAACAGAGTGAAGTCGGGTGCCTCCCAGGAGCCTATGTTTACCCTTGTGAGACGCAAGTTGAAAGATAGTTCGGTGCGTCGCCTACTGCTGGGTGCGCTTCTATTCGGGCTGGTAACCTCAATCTATTGGACGTTTTCGGTTGAGTTGATCGCGGGAGAGAAGAGCCTTTCTGATACCGGCCGGGTGATCTTCTGGATTGTCGTGGGCATTGCCGGTGTGGCGGGTGGTTTGGCCGGAGAACTGGTGACTCGCTTTGGACTGACCAAGGCATTGAAGTGGGCGACGCTGGCCATAGCTGCCTCGATAGCCTTACTCACCATTGCGAGTGACGGGATACTGATGCTAACGCTATCGGCGGTTTTGTTTGGCGCTACGTTTATTCTTATTACGGCGTTATACGGTATTTGGAGTGTCAGTTGCTTTCCAGAAGCTCCGTCCACTGGCTTTGGTCTAACCTTCTTTCTTATTTCTGCAGGACAACTGATATCGCCCACCCTCGCCGGGCTTGGTGCAGAGATTTGGCAATTGACAGCGGTGTTTCAGGTCACCGCGATACTCTGTTTAGGTATCTTGTGGCTACTCCCGACCCAGGATGTATGGAGTATGTGACCAATAGCCTAAGCCCGTTACCCCAGCACCCCGTCATCTCGACGGGGTGCTGGTTTGATAGCGAGAGGCGAAGTTTAAACCTCCTGATACAGCTCGCTACCTTTCTGGCGAAACTTCTCCGCCTGCTCTTCCATGCCCTTCATAACCGCTTCCTGATCGCCGTTTAGCCCGTGCTCATTAGCATAGTCACGCACCTCCTGGCTGATCTTCATGGAGCAGAACTTCGGCCCGCACATGGAGCAGAAGTGGGCTACCTTGGCGGAGTCCTTGGGCAGGGTTTCGTCGTGGTACTCCCGGGCAGTATCCGGGTCTAGCCCCAGGTTGAACTGGTCTTCCCAGCGGAATTCAAAGCGCGCCTTGGATAGTGCATTATCGCGCCGCTGTGCTGCCGGGTGGCCCTTGGCGAGATCCGCCGCGTGGGCAGCAATCTTGTAGGTAATGATGCCGGTTTTGACGTCGTCTTTATTGGGCAGGCCCAGGTGCTCTTTGGGGGTGACGTAGCAGAGCATGGCGCAGCCAAACCAGCCGATCATCGCCGCCCCAATGCCGGAAGTAATGTGGTCATAGCCGGGGGCAATATCCGTTACCAGCGGCCCTAATGTATAGAAGGGCGCTTCGTCGCAGTATTCCAACTGCTTATCCATGTTCTCTTTCACCAGGTGCATGGGCACATGGCCGGGGCCTTCGATCATCACCTGCACATCGTGCTTCCAGGCGATATGGGTCAGCTCGCCCAGGGTCTTGAGTTCGGCCATTTGCGCTTCGTCGTTGGCATCGGCCACCGAGCCGGGGCGCAGGCCATCGCCGAGTGAGAATGCCACGTCATACTGCTTGCAGATCTCGCAGATGTCTTCGAAGTGGGTGTACAGGAAGCTCTCCTGGTGATGGTACAAACACCACTTGGCCATGATCGAGCCGCCGCGGCTAACAATACCGGTGACCCGCTTGGCGGTGAGCGGCACATAGCGTAGCAGTACGCCCGCGTGAATGGTGAAGTAGTCCACCCCCTGTTCGGCCTGCTCGATCAGCGTATCGCGGAAGACTTCCCAGGTGAGGTCTTCGGCCACGCCTTTAACCTTTTCCAGCGCCTGATAGATAGGCACCGTGCCAATCGGCACCGGCGAGTTGCGCAGTATCCACTCGCGGGTTTCGTGGATGTTCTGCCCAGTGGAGAGATCCATGATGGTGTCCGCGCCCCAGCGGATGCCCCAGGTCATCTTATCCACCTCTTCTTCGATAGAAGAAGTCACCGCTGAGTTACCCAGATTACCGTTAATTTTGACCAGGAAATTACGGCCAATAATCATCGGCTCGCTTTCTGGGTGGTTGATGTTATTGGGAATAATCGCCCGCCCTTTGGCGACTTCATCACGCACAAACTCAGGGGTGATTTCTTCCGGCAGGCTGGCGCCAAAGCTCTGGCCTTTGTGCTGATGGCCCAGAATGCGCTCTACTTCAGCGGTACCTAGCGCTTGACGGCGCTGGTTTTCGCGTAAGGCAATAAACTCCATTTCCGGAGTGATGATGCCTTGGCGGGCATAGTAAAGCTGAGTAACATTTTTCCCAGGCTTGGCCCTGCGTGGAGTACGAGTTAAATCAAAACGCAGCTGGGCAAGGGTGGGGTCGTTAGCGCGGCGCTTGCCGTAATCAGAGGTGTGGCCTTCCAAAAACTCGGTGTCATCGCGCTCTTCGATCCAGGCACGGCGTAGGGCAGGCAAGCCTTTGCGTAAATCATTGATGGCATCTGGATCTGTGTAGGGGCCGGAGGTGTCGTACACCAGCAGCGGCGGGTTCTCTTCATCGATGCCGGTGGTTTTAGTCGGCGACAGGGAGATCTCCCGAAACGGCACGCGGATATCCGGTCGCGAACCTTCAATATAAACCTTACGCGAGCCGGGCAGTGGCGCGATGGCAGCGGCATCGACCTGGGCGGTTTCGGCTAAAAAGTGACTGGTTCTATTGTTGACGGACTTAGTCATTATGGTCTCCAAACGATTGTTGTTTTGCAGGGTTAGTGAGTGCGGGTTTCGTCTTTTAGGTCTTGGTCTATCAGCGCTAAGCCCATCTGCCAGAAATCGATTTCCAGGCGGGTGGCATCGCGGAAGATTTTGCTCAGTTCGGCAAAGCGGGCGGGGGTGACATCGGCAAGGCGAGCGTTGAGCCACTCAAGCTCCGCCTGCATGGCGGCCTGAAACTCCTCGCCTTCGTACATGGCAATCCAGGCGTCATATGGGTTTTGGCTGCCGCGCAGGGTAGAAGGCTGGGCGTTCAGCCAATTGGCGATTTCGCCGTAGCCCACCAGGCAGGGGGCCAGCGCCACGTGCAGATCCAGCAGGTCGCCGCGGCTGCCGGTATCCAATACATAGCGGGTATAGGCCAGCGTGGCCCTGGCTTCGGGAAGCTCTGAAAGCTCTTGTTCGGAAATTCCCCACTCCTGACAAAAGCCCACATGTAGGCCCAACTCCACATCCACAATGGCTTTCAAGCCTTCATGGGCCTGGCGAAGATCGGCGAGGGTGGGGCTTTTATAAGCAGCCAGCGCGTAGGCGCGGGCGAAGTGAATCAAAAACAGGTAGTCCTGCTTCAGGTAGTGGCGAAACGACGCCTCAGGCAGCGTGGCATTGCCCAACTGACGCACGAAATCGTGCTCAATATAGGCGCGCCAATCTTGCTGGCAGGCGGTGGTGAGATCAGTAAAGCGGTAGCCCATGATGCCTCCGGTGGTAATGATCCGGAGGGTGGGCGAATAAGATCGAGGAAATGGCGCGGAAGGTGGCGTGAAATGAAGCCGTGGCCATCGCTTGATCCCTACGCCGGTACCCGCGCTGCGACTTGTGTAAGTAGCAGCGCATTAGCCGGATCAGGTTCAGCGGGACCAGCGCTCGGCAGCATTAATTGCTACGCCCTGCGCCATCTCAGCCGGATTTCACCGGCACCCCGTCAAGCTGTTCGTTGGTGGAGTGTAGGAGGCGGGTGGGCGAGATGCAAGGGGCTGGCTATTGCTCTTGGGTAAAGGTGGAAGTTGATGTGATAGTGGTAGGCCGTCGCTATGCTGAGGCTATAGCGCCTAGCCCTATGGCTGCAGAAGGCGGACTGGAGCGCGCTTGCGACAACGGAGAAGAGGTTCGTTAAATTTGCTTAACGAGCTGCAATGCACCACAAACACTTCTTAGTCGGGCTGCTTCACAGGTGTAACGGATATAGTCCAGCTATGCGCGAAGGCTTTGTTTACAGAGTTTCTAATCCTCCCTGAGGCCACGTTCATTCAATGCATCGTACTTGCGGATATCAGCGCGCATCCTCCCGCTCCATTGATGGACAAACTGTACGGTCTTGTCGGCGTTTAGGTGGGCAGTCAGTGCGGCTTGATCAACCCAACGCTCCGAAACTATCAATCGCCCGGCGTCCGCGTCATCCACTGCAGCGTCATAAGAAATGTTGCCATCACGCCGCCGCGTGATGGCGGCAAGTACTTTTAGGTGGGTCATAAATCGCGCTAATTCAGCCGGGGCGACGTATAAATATCCGGTAACGATGAGCATGTTTTATTCCTCATAATACCGCCGCTGGAGCAAGGAATTGCTTTGATCAGCGGCAACAATTTACTGCTTAACGATAAGCACGACCGTACCTTGAACGCCGCCTTGCATAGCTCTCTGATGCGCAGCCGATGCTTCTGCCAACGAATAGGTACTGTCGATCACGACCCGAATGGTACGGTCGTCGAGCAAGCGACCGGCCTGCAACAGCAGCATTCCGTTTGATTGCACCTGTAGCGAGGAAACCGTAATCCCTAGCCTGTCGGCTTCATCCCTGGCAGAAAAGCCCAAGGGGTTGACCAGAAAGAGCGAGCCGCCTGGTTTAATAATGCTGAGGAAGCGTTCCATGTTCGGGCCACCCACAGCGTCAAGCACCAGATCCACGTCGTGTGCGACCGTTTCGGCGGCTGCCTTGGTGTAATCAATGAAGTCGTCAGCACCCAGCTCGCGAAGAAGCCCTTCATGCTTACCTGAAGCAACCGCGATCACACGCGCCCCTTTCCATTTAGCGACTTGAACCGCTAGATGCCCCACGCCACCGCCAGCCCCATTGATCAAGGCGGTCTTGCCTTCGAGCGGGACAGGCACATGCCGGAATGCCTGGAATGGGTTGAGTCGGTCATGACCAGGGTCAACCAGAAATTGCCAAGCAGTAAGCAGTGACATCGGGGCGCCTGCTGCCTCGACATGAGAAATGCCTTTTGGCTTCAACGCTAGGTGGCTTTCAGGAACGCTGACATATTCAGCATAGGTGCTGCTGCCCGTCATCAGGTCTTCGGGAAAACGCACCATTGCAAAGACGTGGTCACCTACGCTGACTTTGGAAACCTCGTCGCCAATGGCAGCAACGACCCCTGACACATCAGTGCCCAATATCAACGGGAAATGTGGGCTAGGCTGCCATTCTGGAGGTAGCGCCCGATAGCCGTCGCGCAGGTAAAGGTCTGGTGGGTTAAGACTTGCCGCATTAACTTGGATAAGCACTTCACCGGTTTGTACTTCGGGTCGGGGCGTATCTTCGTAAAGCAAGACCTCTGGGCCACCGAAACTATGCAGTTGCACTGCTTTCATCATGTCGTTCATCACAACCTCACTCAAGAATAGTCACATGGCAAATAGTAAGGAAGTTCCTTGTCATTGATAATGGTGCGTAGATTCGTTTTAATAATTCCATGAAGGAACAAATCGGATTGGAACGCCTCACGGGGCTTATCGCATTTGCACGCGCTGGCTCCTTAGGCAGCTACACCGCTGCGGCGCGCTCGCTGTCTGTTTCGCCCTCTGCGATAAGTAAAAGCATCCAGCGGTTGGAGCGTCACTTCGGCGTCTCTCTTTTTACTCGCACGACACGATCATTGTCTTTCACGGCCGAGGGCCGCGACTTGCATGGACGTGTGCTAGAGCTGCTGCGCCAGGCAGAAGAGATAGAGCAGGTGGTGAAGTCTGCTCGTTCCGAGCCCGCAGGCACGTTACGAATTGCGACATCACTTCCACTGGGCCTGCATCTGATTGCTCCTGCTATTACGGATTTTCGAAAACGCTACCCGAAGGTAACGATCGACCTGCGGCTGAGCGACCACATCGTCGGTATGGCTGAAAAGAGCATTGATCTTGCAGTACGGATCGGTGAACTTGCGGATTCGTCACTTTTGTCCAGGCGACTCTCACCTTACAGGCTCTCTTGCTACGCTTCGCCAGACTACCTGGCTAGATGTGGTGCTCCCGAGCATCCAGATGAACTGGTGGGGTACGAAACGATCAATTTGCGCTACCAAAGTACGGGGCAAATGTTTCGCTGGCCGTTCCGGATCGGCGAGAAGGAGATCGAAATAGTGCCATCTTCCTCTGTTATCGTTGATTCAAGCGAAGCCGTCATAGCTGCTATGACTATGGGTGCAGGTATCGGGATAGCTGCAAGTTTCATGGCTGCCCCGCGGGTTAAGCGAAAGGAACTGGTACCAATCCTGCCCGACTTCGAGGTAGAGCGGCATAATATCGTTGCGCTATGGCCGCAGAGTCGTCGCACCAACCCTGCTGTACGCGCCTTTATCGATATGTTGATCGAACGACTTTGAATACCTAACACTTGATACACACAAACCTCTGGAATCAGCGAACAGCAGTTTTACATCGTTCAGCATAATTGACATACATACAGCTCAGTAGTGCTTGTGTTAAGTAGGATTTGTCAGTGCTTCCGGCAGCGTTTCAGTGCTTCGCAACAGTCCAGCATCGCGCTCAATAAGGGCGCGCCAGTCTTGCTGGCAGGCGGCGGTGAGATCAGTAAAGCGGTAGCTCATGTTGCCGCCGGTGGTAATGATCTGGACGGTAGGCGAGAAAGATCGAGGAAATGGAGCGGAAAGGTGGCGTGCGATCGCGAGAGAGCTAGCCATGGCCATCGCTTGATCCCTACGCCGGTACCCGCGCCGCTCGTCATATGAGCAGCGCATTAGCCGGATCAGGTTCAGCGGAACCAGAGCGCTTGGCAGCAACATTGCTACGCCCTGCGCCATCTCAGCCGGATTCACCGGCACCCCGTCAAGCTGTTCGTTCGCGGAGTGTAGGAGGCAGGTGGGGGAGATGCAAAGGGGAGGTTGATACTGCCGAATTAGGCTTTGCTTGGTTGTGAGAGTGTGGAGTAGAGTCAAGATCGAGTTAATAGAACTTCAATGGAAGAGCCGTCAGGTGTAATAAGCTTGCCCTGCGTGCCTCATTTAATCCTATATATACCTTTGGTTTTTTAGGAGAGCTATATGCCAATCGTAACCGTTCAGCAGTCTCCAGGCAGGACTAAAGAGCAACGTGAGCTCTTAGTGCAGCGGATAACCGAAGCATTTTCAGAAGCATATGGAACCAGCCCTGAGGCAGTCACAATATTCTTGCAAGATTTTGATGATGAGCATTGGGCTAAAGGTGGGAAGCTACATTCTGATCGTTCCTGAGTAGCTTTCCCCGAATGGTCAATGGTGATCAGTGGGGAAGGTCGAGATATTGAATCCGTATAGCGTTTGATTCTGAGGGTAGCCTTCACCCGCTCCAACAGTTTCATAGGGGACGCTCCCTACAAAATGTGTGCTTATATACAGCGTTATCGAGTTGAGCAAAACGCGCAAGCACCCGAATCTTGGATGTGCTGCCGAAATTTTCTTTGCCACCTGAAGAATCAATGGGGTAGAGTTAATTTTGATGGCTACATGAGCTCAATTATGTCTCAAAAGTAGGTAAGTGCACATGGCAATGATTACTGATTTGGTAGTGTTATTGGTAGCTTTGCTCCACGGATATTTCTTGATATTGGAGATGTTTCTTTGGGATAAGCCGATGGGCTTTAAAGTCTTTGGTCATTCCAAAGAGCAAGCCGCAACGACAAAAGTTTTGGCATCGAATCAAGGTCTTTATAACGGTTTTATTGCAGCCGGTCTTTTGGTTGGTATCTTTCAAGGTGCGGCAGGATACGATTTCAAGTTATATTTCTTGGCGTGCCTTGTTGTGGCCGGAATCTACGGTGCAGCAACAGCAAACCGGAAAATTCTATTTGTCCAGGCATTGCCAGGAGCAATTGGTTTGCTTTTAGTTCTCTTCGCTAATCATTAAGTGCAGGTTCGCCATAACAACTCGCATCAGTACGCGGCCTGCGGCCGCCGGGCGCCCTTTCATGGCTCCTTCGTCACCATTTCAAGATCGCCGCTGTGCTCGGAGTTAGGAGAAATACGTGACCAAAAAAGTCACTCAGATATCGGAGTTTTTACTTCAGTTTGATGCGTTAAAATCGGTAAACCGCAAAACCTACATCAACTGCGGAGAGCGAGTTGAGAACTCAGCAGAACATTCGTGGCACTTGGCGATGGCTTGCTGGGCTTTTGCGGAGCAGTCACAGGAAGACTTTGACCTCTTAAAATTACTCAAACTGGCCCTGGTGCATGATCTTGGTGAGATTGGTGCAGGAGATACATTTCTCTATAGCGCAAACCGCAATGATGCCCACATTGAAGAGCGTAAGTATATCGAGAAACTGGCTTCTCATCCCGGTAACCCAATCGGAGATCTTCCGGAGCTCTGGGAAGAGCAAGAGACTGGGGAAACTAAGGAAGCAAGGCTTCTGAAAGTCATCGACCGTCTATTACCCTTTCTGCACAATGTAACGAGCGAGGGCCGTGCCTGGAGAGACCATGGCATACGGAAGAGCCAAGTGCTGAAAATACATGGGTTCATAGAGCAGGAAAACCCAGAAATATACGACTGGTTTATTTCAAAGGTTGAGTACGCCGTGGATCAAGGCTGGCTAAAGGACTCCTGACAAGTGCAGGCACCGCGACGCTCTTTACATTATGCCTTCGGCTCCATTCTCGGAGAAGATCAGTTTCATTCAAGAAATTCCTTTTCCTGACCACCACCGTGCTCCAACTCGGTAACGGATTCTAGCAAACGGCGGGCGTTCTTAGGTGCGCGCAGAAGATAGGCTGTCTCTTGCAGCGCTTCATAATCTTCGAGAGAGATCATTACCACGGACTGCGACTTGCTCCGTGTGATGATCACCGGAGAATGGTCTTCACAGACCTGTTCCATCGTTTTTGCTAGGTTGGTTCTAGCGGCTGTGTAGCTGATGGCATCCATTAAGTCGCACCTGTACAGGATTCTAGTCATGTGCAGGACGTACCTTGGTGGGGTTAACAATCGACTGCACAGCGACCGATTTTCCGCTGCTTCGTGGCTCTAACCGGCGTGTGAGCGGGACATTAAATCTAATACCGAGTTTCGGGGGTAAATACCGTTGCGAATAGACGAAGTTCCACCTTCAGAGGTTCCGATAGACCTACTTCTTTTGGCAGATCCGTCTGAAAATGCCATCAAAGAGTACCTGAAACAGGCAAGGTGTTTTGTTGCATTTACCAACGATGAGGTGATCGGATCTTGCGTTCTAAAGCCACTCGGAGGGGGGATATTGGAATTGATGAATATTGCTGTTTATCCATCGAATCAACAGCGTGGCATCGGAACGCAGCTTCTAGAAACAGTTATCGATAAAATGAAGGAGGCTGGTGTAAAGAGCCTAGAGGTCGGAACCGGCATTTTCGGTTACCAACTGACCTTCTACCAAAGGCAGGGTTTTAGAGTGGACTGTATTGATAAGGGTTTCTTTTTGAAGAACTATCCGGAGCCAATCTTTGAAAATGGAGTTCAGCATAAAGATATGCTGAGATTGACTCTCGAGCTTTCTGACGATACGACATGCCAACGAACCGTTTAGCAATGCACGCGACAAGCGCGTAATTGTTGCTTTGCCACAAACACAATGAGCCTTCGGCGAGAATGATTAAAGCGAATGGTGGAAGCCTGGAGTCTGAGATTCTCTATGACGGAAAGGTTGTCCAGCGCTATGTGGCCATTGCTCCTTAACAATCGCAAGCAATACGGCCCTTCGGGCCCGGACGTCGCTGAGATAGATTCCCAGTGGCCTTTGCAGGCTTTCAAGGAGCGGTTATTTATGGTGGTGCGAGTTACTCTACAGTAGATTTTTGTTTTCCCAGGAGGAACCATGCCCTTTCCCAAACGCGGTGCAAATCTCATCGCCACCCTGTTAGCAAGTTTGCTGGTCATCACTTTGATCACCGGCTGCTCGAACCCGTCCTCGGACGCAGAGGAAGAGGCGGCGCAACCGTCGTCGACTCCGCCGTCAGCCGAGGCACCCAATGATTCCGACAAACAGGAAAGTGCCGCTCCCGCAGGGCAGGCCCAGGGTGGTGATGGTTCCGAGATTACACTGAATGCTCTTACGGAGGAGGACATGAACGAGGCCAGCCTTCCCGGTGAGCTGGGGTGCCAATTCACCACGGATGATAGGGAGGTTTTACTGATTGCCATGGGCAATGTGGGGTCGTCCGATGCGGCGCAGGGGGTGGTCAAGGTCGCCGGTTATGTGGAGCGCGTGTCGGCACCTGGTGGTTTTAATGGCATTACGGAGTCTCCAACCTTCAATGGCAAGGGCAAGACCGTCCACATTGAGGTCACCGGTGATCCCTCCGAAGGCGGGGAGTCGCCGCCAAGGCCGGCGACGTTGACATATGACCGGGCCGACGGCGCTCAGCGTGACTGGCAGGGCGAGTGGCGTTGTGGGCCTTAAGGCGCTGGGCGTCAAAGTGAACCGTTTTCGTTGCGGCTTCGTCCCCAGTAAAAAGACGTGCATGCTTGCAGCGTTAGATGCGGAGCTTTCAACTGTGGTGTGTCATGACACAAAAAGTATTGGCATACCCGTTGAAATGACATCGGTGCCTGACTCATGGTGCGCCGAGCCTGGAGGCTCCCGCGAGGGTTGCCTTTTTCGTCGTTACCCAAAGGCCCACTTCACAGGGCCGGTGAATCAGGTCAAGGAAGTGAATATACCCACGATTGCTGAGTAAGGTCATGAAACATCCAGATATTGGCCTGCACATACGTACCTATGATGATGAAGTGAAAAGACACTCTCACGACCATCATCAACTGTAGTGGTCAAGTAAAAACTGGCCAGCGCTTGGAAGTGAGTGCGGATGAGCGCTTAGCTATGTCCAGCACCTTTAAAACGCTGGCCTGCGGCGCGCTGCTGGAGTAGGAGGATGAAGGGTTACGTGGTTGCCGAAGGCCTGTTTCGTGACGACATGCCGGTTGACGGGTTGATCGCGGGCAGAACCAGTGCGAGGTATGGCTCGCGCCCGATTAGTGCGATTATTTGACCGCCGGAGCAAGCGCCCATCCAGATAATGCGACTGAGTTGGTTCGTTTGATCTCTTTTATTTGATAAATACTTTATATATGTCGGACTGATGATGATCTCGGGATCAAACTAGGCATAGCCACTCTACTGATCGACGAGCCAGAGTGTTTATCGTTAAGTAGTAAGTCGACAGCCTGTTGTGCAATATAGTCAAAAGGTATGTATACAGACGTAAGCGGCACAGGAAGGCGACTGGCAAGAGGGATATCGTTATATCCGACTAATGAAAGCGTTTTGCCCACCTCAATGCCAAGTCTATGTGCAGCAGCCATCACGCCAATAGCGAGGTTATCGTTGACTGCAAAAATGGCTGTTGGCTTCTCATCCTGTGAGAGCAGAGCCAGCCCTGCTTCCTCGCCAGCTTCGATTCCATAGCCTGACTCGATAATCCATGACTCACGCACAGCAATCCCAGATTCGCTCATTGCTTTGCGGAAGCCTTTTTGTCGGTCACGAGCGCTCGAGGTAAAGCTAGGCCCTGCAACAAGGCCAATGTCGCGGTGCCCTAGGTCGATGAGGTGCCGGGTAGCAAGGTATCCACCTTGAATATCGTCACCCAAGGCAGAAGGGCTTTTACCATCGGTACGAAGCACCAACGAGTGCGGAACTCCCCTTTCACGCAGTTGAGATGGCAACTGGTCATCAAGTCGGCTGGTAGCCAAAATTAGGCCATCCACACGTCGATTAAGAAGCAATTCAACCGCTTGACGCTCGCTTTCAGGATCGTCACCACTAGTTGCTACGATAGCGAAATAGTGACGTTCTTGAGCAACTTTAGAGATCGCTTCGTAGATAAGAGCCATGACTGTATCGCTCAGTCGAGGCACCAGTACACCAATAGTGCCTGTACCACCTCGCCTCAAGCTGGAGGCAAGAATGTCACGCTTATAGCCGAGTTCTTCCGCCGTTTTTTTAACCCGTTGAGCGGCTGGGCTATTGGAAGGCGGAAGGCGCTCATCAAGAACGCGAGAGACTGTAGACGTGCTGACGCCCGCGGCTTTGGCGACGTCTTGCATAGTTATAGGCTTACCGTTCATGAATATATTATTCCATGACGTGAGGTGGATTACTGAACCTCTATGTTGGCTCGCATAAACAGGCATTTAGGCGAACCATTCTATCGGTTTTACAGCAATCTTATAAGCGATATGACGCTAACCCCACTGATTTACTATTAGTTTGCTTTCCGTAGCCACACATCATTTGTGAGTCGTAGACTAACGTCTAATTTTCGATGTGGTGTATTTGGTGAAAGGATTGCAATCGTTCCCAGGAACGATAACACAACCATATAAGAGGAAGCATCATGTCTCTCGATCTCCGAGGTTTGACCCCCGCACCGGTTACTCCTTTCACTCGCGATGGCGAGGTTGATTTTGCTGCAATCAAGAAGCTTGGCTCTTGGTTGGGCGGCATCGACGGCGTGAAAGGTCTCGTTGTTCTTGGCCACGCTGGTGAGGGTACATTCATGACCTCTGACGAGCAGAGGCGCGTTATTGAGGCATTTGTTGAATCGGTAAAAGGTGAGATACCTATTATCGCGGGCATCACTCGCGAAGGTGACCATGTTGCAGCCGAAGAAGCAAAACGTGCTGTCGAGGCGGGCGCATCTGCTGGTCTAGTCTACCCATCTCATGGCTGGCTCAGGTTTGGTTATCAGGAGGGAGCGCCTCAAGAGCGCTATCGCCGCATTCATGAGGAAAGTGGGTTACCGCTGATTCTTTTCCAGTATCCGGACAACACGAAAGCCACTTACAACCTCCAGACGCAGCTTGATATTGCGGCTCAACCTGGTGTGTTTGCGATGAAAAATGGTGTTCGCAATATGAAGCGCTGGGATACTGAAATTCCTGTCATTCGCGCTGAGCATCCGGATCTACAAATTCTGACTTGTCATGATGAGTACCTGCTTCACACCATGTTTGATGTCGATGGTGCGCTAGTTGGCTATGGCTGTATTGCACCGGAGCCTTTGATCGAACTGATCAAAGCTGGAAAAGCCAAGGATTATGCTAAGGCGCGCGAATTGCATGACCGCCTCCTGCCCGTTACCAAGAATGTCTATCACCGTGGTTCGCATATGGAAGGAACTGTGGCTCTGAAGTGGGCCCTAGTAGCCCGGGGGATTCTTGATCACGCTACTGTGCGCTCTCCGCTTCGTCCGCTTGCCGAAGGCGCAGATCGTGAAATTGCTGCTGCTATGAAACAAGCCGGGTTAGCCTAACCGAGATTGACTACTTCTTAGGCGCTGGGCGTCCCCGAACGGTGATGCCAATGAGGCATCACCTTATGCATCCTAAATAACAAATTTAATAGGAGCGTAGGATGAGTATGAATACCAAACATGATTCAGGGCCACTTTCCCCTGCGACAAACAACGCTCGAAATCGGTTTTCTCTGACGTTGCCGCAAATGCTTGCGCTAATGGGGCCTGCTTTTGTCGCTGGCGCTTGGCGTTTCGGACCCGGTGCGCTGACATCCGCTGTCCAGGCAGGCAGCCAATATGGCTACATGCTGCTTTGGGTAATTCTTGTGTCTGCAGTGCTAATGTTTGTGTTTAATGATATGGCCGTGCGAATGGGCCTTGCATCTGGTGACTCGGTGGTTCAAGTCACCAAGCAAAAACTTGGTCGCCCAATCGGTGTCATGGCTGGCTTCGGTGTTTTCTCTATCACTTTGATGTTTGCTGTAGGCAATGCCGTTGGCTCTGGTTTAGCGCTAAGCCTGCTTTTAGGAGGTTCGGTAGTAGGCTGGACGCTCGCTAGCACTGTAGCGGTAGGCTTATTAATAGCCATGCGGAATACTTATAAGGCGATGGAGCGCTTGTTGGTCGCTTTGATTGGGCTTATGTCTGTAGGTTTTTTAGCATCAACCATACTGAGTGACCCAGATTGGGCGGCTGCTGCGCAAGGTCTTATTCCTAAATTTCCTGCTGAGGCCAGCGTTCTTTTAATTGCTTTGATCGGTACAAATTTCTCCATTAACTCAGCTTTTTATACTGGCTATGCCATCCATGAAAGAAAGCTGAATAGGCAGCAGTACCGAGCTATTACGTTAATGGATACTCTCCCGGGGAATGTAGCAACCGCATTTATGGCGATGCTCATCATCATTGTAGCCTCAGCGGTACTTCACTCCACTGGTACTGTAGCTACGACTTTTCCACAGCTGGCAAGCGTATTGGAGCCACTGGCTGGAAAGGTGGGTGCGGTACTGTTCAGCCTTGGGTTCTTCGCAGCAGCCTTTTCATCAATGGCGGCAAATGCTTCTGCGGGAGGAACGCTATTAGCGGATGCGTTGGGCTGGAACAGCAGTTTATCCGGATGGAGAGTCAAGCTGCTTGTATATGGGGTGTTGGCTTGGGGAGCTACGGTTGCTGTGGTGGCGAAAGGTTCTCCCATTGAGCTAATTATCATCGCTCAAGCCCTAACCGTCCTAGTAGCACCTTTTTTGGGAATTATTCTCTTTCTTTTGACAAGACGTGAAGATGTGATGGGGGATCTAAAAAATGGCCCTCTACAAACCACGCTTGCTCTAGTGGGGTTGGTGACCATTTTCGCAATGTCTTCTCAGCTTGTCTTTAGGCTCCTGGGTTAAGTTGAAAATAAAAGTATTACAAATATAGAGATAAAGATATGAATAAGTTTTTGTTGTGGCGCAGAGTGTTTCCTTTCTTAGGCTATTCTTTTCTATTCGTTACTCCTTCTGTATTTGCAATTGATTATGATGTGAATGGAACCAACGTTTCTTTATACGGTTACGCTAAGCTTGATGTGATGTATGACATTGGCGACGTTAAGGCCGAGAATAGTAGTGGCATGGGCGATAGTGTGAACTTCTCTAAAATTGCTGTGGATGGCCAACCAAATACAAGTGGGCATTCGAATCTGCATGCTAATGAGTCACGCCTGGGTATCCGGACTACAACGCCGACAGAGAAAGGTGACTTGTTTACCAATATCGAGGGCGATTTTTTCTTCGGTAATCTCCGGCTGCGTCAGGCCTATGGCTCATGGAACGGTATTACGGCAGGACAAACGTGGAGCAATTTTCACACCTTTATAAGCACTACTCCTACTCTTGATTTTACTGGCCCCGCAGGTCGCGATGCATTCCTTCGACAAGCACAATTGCGGTATTCAGTAGATAATTTTCATGTTGCTATTGAGGATCCGAGTGGTGCCATGTCTGGCAACTCTTTTGACGGAGGCTACGATGCAGTGACTGGTGGTAGATCCATTGCTGGTACTGATGTTGATCGTAAAGATGGCTTGCCAGACATTACGCTTCGGTACGAATCATTGGCTGGCGCATTACGTTGGGCATCAGCTGCCATGATTCGAGAAGTGGCCTTTGACGATGGTGCAGCAAAGGACTCAAAGATCGGGTGGGGAGCTTTTGTCGCGGCTAATTACGCTCTTACGCCAAATACGACGTTGCGTGGTCAAATAACCGGCGGTGAGGGGATTGGGGCTTACATGAAAGTAAACCCGGCACCCTCAGCTTATCGAGCAGGCAACGAGCTAGAGACCATCTTTGCATGGGGGGGAACGATTGGCATTAGTCACGATATAGGCCCTGGTGCTTTCAACGTTTCATACTCACTTGTTAATGCAGATTGGGATAATGCCGAGCGCGATGGCGTTTCTCTTGTTAATACTGGTAGTTCAAGTGAGTTTATAAGCGCTTATGATGAAGAACGTGAACTTGTGCATATTAATTACCAATGGAGTCCTGGTCATAACGTAACCTACGGAATTGAGTTGGCTCATGCTGCACGGGATACGGTGGATGGCCGTAGTGGAAGTGTCGATCGTCTACAAGGGAGTGTTATCTATCGGTTTTAACCTGCGGCTTCGGCCTGAATAAAAAGTTGTAATTGATTATATGTCTATGGCTAGTTGTGCGTATAGTGATCTGAACCTTGCTGCATCGTAAGGTTGCTTTAAGCGTTAGTATTTTTGCTAACGCTTTTTTTAGTTAAGTGGGCTAGAAAAGTCTTTAAAAAGGAGCACTGCGTTGATATAAATATCTAACATCTACGCCAACAGAGTACACCTATGAAACATGGTGTTTTGTGCGAGTGGGCGAGCAGATAGATGAGATCATGGGGGAGCCTGGGCTTTTATTGTGTTGGGGGAGACAGCATCTCACTCAATAGCGTTTTCCTTGTCTGCTGTAGGGCGTTAATAATATGAACCATCTATTCGTACTCACCGGTGGCCCCGGTGGTGGCAAAACTGCTCTCCTTGATGCCCTAGCGGAGCGGGGCTATCGCGTTCTGAGTCTGCCCGTAGCATCATCAAAGAGCGGTTGGCGGCGGAGCTATCACCTCGGCCAGACCCGGTCGCTTTCGCTCAGGATATTCTGAAATCCGATATTGAAAAGTACCGAAGTGTCGCTGTTGGCGAGCAGGCCACGTTCTTTGATCGTGGGGTGCTGGATGCGCTGTACATGCTGAATGCGGAGAGTGCGTTGTCACGGTCGGACATCGCCAACTATGTTCAAATGTTCCCCTATAATCCCGTTGTCTTTCTTCTGCCGCCATGGGAAGACATTTACTCTATAGATTCAGAGCGTGATCAAACGTTCGAGGAGTCCCTCGAGGTATTCGAGGGGATGAAAAGCTGGTATTCGCAATGGGGTTACAAAACGCTGGAAGTGCCGCGTGGCACTATTGATGAGCGCGTGTCGTTTATTTTGCAGCGTTTAGAAAACCTTTAAATAGTCATTGTTAGCGGGCACTGTTTCGCGCTTAACGCTATAGTAGGAACATGAAGACAGTTTATCGAAGATAAACCCATCAAGACGCTCAAGCGCTGGTTCTGCTAATGGCGCAGCTTGGGTATAACACCAAGCGCCGCTTAAATATCGAACAAAACCGTTAACCAAGCGTGTCACGTGATTCCTTTTCCTCCGCGTAAACGGCACCGGCTGCACCAGCGATGCAACGCTATCGCTTGGTCTCAATACTTTTCCAGACCACCCCAACCAGCGCGATCGCCAGTATGGCGAACAGCACGGCGGCGCCCGTCGAATCCAGCACTTGCAGGGTCAGGCCTGACACGACCAGCCAGAGCGTTGGAATGATGACGGCGATCCAGAGGGCAAACCCCCGGAGCATGATAAGCACCAAGCCCAGCGTGGTCACCGCCGTGGGGTCGGCGTGTATGCCGAACACTTCCGCTTGGTACCAGGAACCGCCGCTTAGCGGCGCCATCAGCGGCATTAATATCAGGCCGAAGAGGGTGATAGCTATGCCCATAACGATGGATGGGCTTGTGCGGCGCGAGGCTTTATCCATTCCCCATCCCGTTTGCGCCATCACTACCAGCAGCACGGCCTGGGCGATAAAAGCGTAACCAACATAGCCCCCGGCCCAGTTAAGTTCTGCATAGCGCTGAATGAAAAACGCGACGGCGACAAAGGCCCAAAGCGGGGCGGGTAGCAGGCAGGCGAGTTGCGTGCGGTGTTTCAGCGCCAGTACCAGGGTGGCGGCGCCCAGCGCGAGGGTCAGCAGATGCAGCGGCCAGAAGGTTTCACCCATGCGCTCCAGCAGGCGAAAGTAAACCTCCGCGGTGAATGGAATAAAGTCCTGAAGTTGGTAGCTTGTCCACTCGTTCATAGCGACTCGATAGTGGCGGCCATCCGCTGCCGGGCATCGGCCGAAGGCATGGGGGCGTGGCCGGCGCGCATATTCTCGCGCATGTGCTCAACCTGGGTGGTGGCGGGGATCGCGCAGGTGATCGCCGGGTGGCTGACGATAAACTTCAGCAGAAAGTCCGCCCAGGTGTCGCAGCCGCATTCTTTCTTCGCCCATTCGGGCAGTGGCGCGTCACGGCGCTTGAGGTTTTTGATTAGGCTGCCACCATCGTAAGGCCGGTTGGCGATCACGCCGATGCCCCGTTCTTCTGCGAGGGGCAGTAGCCGGTTTTCGGCCTCGCGGTGGGCGATGTTGTAGGTCAGCTGAACGAAGTCGATGTCCTCTGATGTCATGATCTGCTCGATCTCGCTGTGTCGGCGTCCGTGGGAGGTGGTGATGCCGACATGGCGGATGGTGCCTTCGGCTTTCATCTCCTGCAGCGCGGCCAGGTGCTCGCGCCAGTCGGTTAGGTTGTGTACCTGTACCAGATCGAACTGCTCCACCTGCCAGCGGTCTTCAAGCTCGGCTACCTGCTCGCGGGCGGAACCACCGGCGGGGCTCCAGACCTTCTCTGCGGCAAACAGGCTTTCGGGCGTGCCCAACTGCTCCAAGGCATAGCCCATCACGTCCGGCGCCGAGCCATACATGGGCGAAGAGTCGATCAGGCCACCGCCATGTTCAAAGAATGCTTTGACCACCTCGGTACGCGCATCGAGCAACTGTGGGTCGCTGCCAACGTTGAAGGTGCGCCAGGTGCCCATGCCGATAACGGGTAGCTTTTTGTCAGTGCCCGCAAAAGCCTTCTGTTGCATCCCGCCCGCGTTGGCAAGAAGCGATGCGGTCGGGAGCGTCATGGCGGCGAGCGTGGCGCCGATGAGCGTAAGGCTTTGTCTGCGCGTGATGCGATGCTTGATGTGAGGCTTCATAGCGGTCGCTCCTTCAGGTTTTTCTGAATCGGCACCGTGGCAGCCAACACCAGCACAAAGCATGTCAGCACAAATACCTTATTCACAAACCAGTTGGTGCGCCAGATCGACCACTCTGGGTCGGCTAGAAAACGGGCGAACAGGGTACAGATGATGAGGATTTCAATGACGGGCATGCCTACCGCCAATGCACGCGTATAGCGAGGCCGTTCGAGTAGCGCCCAGCCTAGCCAGACGTGGGCCACTGGCCAAAGATCCCAATAGATATACCGCGCCCAATGCTCCCCGTATGCCAACGCATAGCCAACGGGAAACAGGTATTTGATGAACAGCGTCCACGCCGCGAGGATAAACAATAGGTGGGCGAGAAAGCTGATCCAGGGGGTTGGTTTTGGGGCGGGCAGGGACATGACATCGCTCCAGTGCTGGGCTGTTAATGGCTCGGACTCACACCATCTTCAAAGTCTGCTTGCGCGTTGGCTGAGGATAGGTGGCATCGATCTGTGCCAGATCATCTTCATCGAGTCTGACGTTATCTGCATCAAAGTTCTGTTTGAGGTGATCCAGATTCACGGCTTTAGGAATAGCAATCACCCCCGGGTGGCGCAGTGCCCAGGCGAGGGCGACTTGCGCAGTGGTGGCGCGGTGCTTGTCGGCGATGCGTTGCAGGGCGGCGTCATGCAATAGCGCCCCGCCTTGCCCGATCGGGCAGTAGGCCATGAGCGGCATTTTTTGTTGTGCTTGCCAGGGCAGCAGGTCGTATTCAATGCCCCGTGCTTCGGGATTGTAGAGCACCTGATTGGTGGCGCAAGCTGGCGCGTCGAGCTCTGCCAAGTCGTCAAGGTCAAAGTTCGACACGCCCCAGCCTAGAATCTTGCCCTGCTCGCGCAGCCGCTCAAACGCTTCCACTGTTTCGCTCAATGGATACTGGCCGCGCCAGTGCAGCAGGTACAGATCGATAGTGTCGGTGCCCAATCGTCGCAGGCTGCGCTCGCAGGCGGCTTGAACACCCTGGGTGCTGGCGTTGTGCGGGTAGACCTTACTGACCAGGTACACCTCATCGCGCCGACCGTGGATAGCTTGGCCAACGACCTCTTCAGCACCGCCCTCGGCATACATCTCTGCGGTATCGATCAGGGTCATGCCCAGATCCAGACCTTCACGCAGCGCCCTGACCTCAGCCTGCCGCTGGCCGACATTCTCGCCCATATGCCAGGTGCCCTGGCCTATGCGGGGTACGCTTTCTCCGCCTAGTTCGATCGTCTGCATAGTCTCTTCCCGGTTGTGATGCTGTTCCGACTCATGTTCATTAAATGCAGTAACCACCCGAAGGAGTATAAGCTACCAATCAACCAACACGGCAATCCATCGGACGCTCCTTGAGTATGCTCAACGAGCGACATAATGTTGAGAATCTTATTGAGCGAGGAAATTGAAATGACGCATAGAAAGCAAGCGGTCGTTCTTATTCACGGTTTGTTTGGCTCTTTGCACGATCCGAAAATATTGGCAGAGTTCGATCAAGTAGAGGTGCATGCGCCTGACTTGATTGGCTACGGCGCGCTTTCCCAGCAAGAAACAGCAGGCATCGATTTACTCGCTCAAGCGGAACACGTTGCTAAGTACATTTTAGACGCCGGAATTGAACAGGCTCACATCGTAGGACACTCGGTAGGAGGCGCAATTGCAGTTTTGCTGGCCGATCGTTTTCCAGAGCTAGTGGCGTCTTTAATCAGCGTGGAAGGAAACCTCACTATTAAAGACGCTTTCTGGTCTGCCGAATTGGCCTCTATGCCGATAGAGAAAGTTGAAGAAATAGTGGCCGGTTATAGGCACGCGCCATCTGATTGGTTCGCGAGCGCCGGCGTGCCTATTACGGAATGGACGTCGCGTTTAGCTACCTCCTGGCTTTCCAATCAGCCAGCGACGACCATAAAAGCGCAAGCCAAAGCGGTAGTCGAAGCGACGAAGCCGAGTACGTATCTCCAAACCCTCTCTCGCCTTATCGATTCTGGCCTTGCCGTCAGTTTAATTGCTGGCTCTCGATCGCCTGATGGTTGGGACGTACCCGATTGGTTAACTCGGACATGCACGATGCGAATCAACATTGCGGACACAGGGCATCTAATGATGGCGGAGAGTCCGGCTCGATTTTCGAGTGCTGTTCAAACGTGTGTCGCGTACAACAGGCCATAACGTAGTGTCTTAAACTACTGCGCCTTCTTACTATGCGGTTATTTTTACTAGTTACCGCACCGAAGGTGACAGCAGATATGGCGGCCCGCATGACACCATAACCTTGGATAAAAAAATGAGAGTTCATGATGTTCGAAGATGGTTCGCTAAACCGCTCCTGGCGCTGGGTGGCGATTGGGGCCACGTTACTCATGGCCAGCTACATATGGATGTGGCATCCCCCTGAAGTCCTTAACCTGCGGCGTTGGGTTGGCGAGGCCCCGTATCATCCTCTGGTGGTTATCTCGGTGATCATGATAATGGCGGTGACGTTGGGGGTTGGCCTGCCGGGCGGTATCGGGCTGTGGCTGATTGCGCCTTTTTATACGCCATTGGCGGCGACACCGATGCTGATTGTCGGTAGCGTAGCGGGGGCGCTCGGTGCGTACTATCTGTCCTATCGTTTCAGCGACCGCTGGACGCCCACTGGGCGGGCCTATTCGGTGTTGGTACAGTTGGAAAAACGCAGCGATTTTTTAACGCAGTGTGCCTTGCGTGTACTGCCGGGTTTTCCTCACGCGATAATCAATTTTGCCGGTGGCCTGTTGCGTTTGCCGTTGATGACCTTCGTGATGGCGGCCCTCATCGGCCTGGGGATGAAGTGGGCCGTTTACGCCAGCGCTATTTACGGAACACTGGAAGCGGTGGAAAAAGAGAAGGCTATCGGCCCAAGTGTGATCCTACCATTAATTGCGCTAACGATGCTGTTTCTCGCCGGGGCTTGGGTCAGACGAAAAATAATGCCCGGTGACTATTCACCCTAGCAGGCACGCGAGCCTAACTCGAGCTACGTGCCTGAGGGCATGAGCAACGTTTGTGATAGCCGTTTGGATAATGCGCGGTTGGCGCGTTTGGTCTGGCGCCATGCATAGCGCTTTTGGGTAGGTTGACTACGCTATTATATCGAAGCTGGTTAGTGAGAGTCTCTAAGATGCCATCCAACAAGTCTTCTTTACCGCCGGTCGCCTCCCTTGAAGAATGGGAGGCGGCTCTCAGTCAGTTGCTCATTAAAGAAAAAGAACACACCAGGGCACGTGATGCTTTGAGCGCTGAACGGCGCAAGCTGCCCATGGTGAAAATGGAAAAGCTTTATGTCTTCCAGGGCGATGAGGGCAGTGTGTCCTTCCTTGACTTGTTCGCTGGGAGACGTCAACTGATTGTTTACCATTTTATGTTTGCCCCCGATTGGAAGGCGGGGTGTGATGGGTGCTCGTGGGTGGCCGATGCCATGACGCACCCGGCGCACCTCCATGCACGTGACACTTCGCTGGTCATGGTGTCACGCGCTCCGCTAGAGAAAATCAATCAATATAAGACGCGCATGGGTTGGGCGATTCCCTGGTACTCCTCTTACGGAAGCGACTTCAACGAGGATGTCGGCGCAACGACAGAGGAGGGCGAAAAGCATGGCGCGAGTGTCTTCCTCCGCGATGGAAACGACATTTATCGCACCTACTTTACCGGTGCCCGTGGCGTCGAATATTTAGGTAGCCACTGGACATACCTGGATTTGACGCCGTTTGGTCGCCAGGAAACCTGGGAGGACTCACCGGAAGGTTGGCCACAGACGAAGCCGTATGTGTGGAACCGCCGCCACGACGAGTATGGCGGCTGAAACTCATATGTGAGCTAAACAACCATTGAAGTGAGGCGTTTTTTTGCAGATTGTGCATGCGTTTCAAAGGCCGTTCTGCTTCAGTCTGATCACCTCGGTTTGCAATCTTATAAGGAACCGAAAAAGCTAAGCCTTAAAAAGCTCTTCAACCAAAAAATCAATAAATACCCGTAGTTTGGGGGCCAAGTGTTTGCTGGAGGGCCATAGCATGCGAAATGTTCCTTGATGCTCGATATGCTCATTCAGGACAGTAACCAGCTCTCCCTTACTGATAGCTTCTCTCACCATAAAGTCCGGTAGGCACGCGATGCCCAGTCCTGCACGGGCCACTGCGATTAACGCTTCAGAGGTGTTGCACACCATGGCTGTATTTAGCGTGGGAGTTGTTTCGTTGCCAACTGCCCGAAGCGGCCAAGCCTCATATTTACCGGTACTGGGAAACTTGTGCTGCAAACAAGCATGATCGACCAAGTCAGCGGGTGTTTGTGGGTGACCGCGCTGGGATAGATACTCCGGTGAGGCCACAAGCACCAGGCTATAGTTCCCAAGTGGGCGTGACATCAAACGAGAATCTGCTGGCTCTCCGGTGCGAATAACGGCATCGAACCCTTCCTCGATTACATCTACCATCCGGTCTGAAAAATCCACATCTAGCTCGATCAAAGGATAACGATGCATAAAGGAAGTCAGCACTGGCATCACAAGCTGCCCAACGAGTGGAAAACTCACCCGAAGTTTGCCCTTGGGCTCCGTATGTATCTCTGACAACTCCAGTTCTGCTGCTTCCACCTCGCTTAATATACGACGGCAGCGCTCAAGAAAGAGTACTCCCTCCGCCGTCAACGTGATACTGCGAGTGCTTCGATGAAGTAAACGAACACCCAGGCGAGTTTCTAGTCGGGCTACGCTTTTTCCTACTGCTGAAGAAGACACGCCCAGGTTTCGCCCAGCTGCAGAGAAGCTACGGGTTTCAGCCGCCTGTACGAAGTACTCAATGCCGCTTAATACATCCATATTTTTCCATTAAGGAATTTTGTTCCGATATATTCGGAAAATTAGCATTATTCTCCTAAATACTCAATATGCCTAATGTGAGTGCCTATTCTCACATGCGGTAGGTAAGCGTGCTTTAGCACCTGAATCTTCGCTTTAGACGGGGCAATAATGATGTCTACATCGGAAATGAGTAACTTAGATCGGGAGAGAAGCGAAACCGAACAATCGGATCGACTGCCCATTACGGCTTTGCTCGCACTTGCATTAGCGGGTTTCGTGACTATCTTGACCGAGGCTTTGCCAGCGGGCCTGTTGCCCCAGATCGGAGCAGGACTGGAGGTTTCAGAATCTCTTGCTGGCCAGCTTGTCACCCTCTATGCCATCGGCTCCTTAGTAGCCGCTATTCCATTGATGGCAGCCACGCAGGGGGTGCGGCGTAGGCCCTTATTGCTGGCCGCTATCGTGGGCTTTGCTATCGCCAATACGATCACGACGCTTTCAACGAGCTATATCTTGACGATGATGGCCCGATTTCTCGCTGGTGTAGCAGCAGGCCTATTGTGGGCTCTATTGGCAGGCTATGCCGCTCGAATGGTGCCAGAGCATTTAAAAGGGCGCGCTATTGCTATTGCGATGGTGGGAACACCATTGGCACTCTCTTTGGGTGTCCCGGCTGGCACGTTTCTAGGCACACTGATGGGGTGGCGCGCTTGCTTTGGAATAATGACGCTTATGGCGCTGATCCTGATCGTGTGGGTTCATACAAAGGTGCCTGACTTCGCGGGTCAATCCGTTGGTAAGCGGCTAACGCTTAGGCAGGTATTCACCCTTCCAGGTATTCGTCCGGTGCTATTTGTAGTACTGGCCTTCGTGCTCGCGCATAACATCCTTTACACCTATATCGCTCCTTTTTTGGCTGATGCTAATCTGGCTGAGCGAACCGATCTGGTCTTGCTGGTATTCGGTATTGCTGCGTTGGTCGGCATTTGGGTCATTGGCGTGTTGATTGATCGCTATCTTCGTGTAATGACGCTCGCCAGCACCTCCCTGTTCGGGGTAGCGGCACTGATGCTTGGTATCGCAGGTGATATGCCTGTTGCCATTTATGTAGCTGTCGGCGCCTGGGGACTCGCATTTGGGGGAGCTGCCACGCTGTTCCAAACAGCTCTCGCCAAGGCGGCTGGAGAAGCGGCAGACGTTGCGCAATCGATGCTGGTTACTGTCTGGAACTTGGCTATCGCTGGCGGTGGTGTCATCGGCGGCGTGCTTTTGGATCGCTTTGGTGCTGGTGCTTTCCCGCCCGCGCTCTTGGTGTTACTGACGGCAACTCTGTTGGCTGTCTGGGCCGCTCGAAAGCATGGTTTTCCAGTTTCGTAGCGTTAAACAGGACGACCGCTGGGTGAAAACTTTTTGATAGGCAAGATTGGTGAAAAGCACTGGTCGGCTCACATCGATGGATCCATCTCGATCTAGATGCAATTGACACTTACTGATCTTCCCGCCGCAACGCCCAGACAGGATGTTCAGCGAGCCGCTCTCCCAGAAACGCCACAAACGCCCGCACCCGAGGTGGCACCAACTGGCGCTGGGGCATCACCGCGTAGATGCTGGTTTCCGTTAACCGGTAATCCGGCAATACCACGCTCAATTGACCGCTGTGCAGGTATTCGTGGATGTGCCACACCGAGTGCTGTGCGATGCCCAAGCCGCCGAGTACCCCTTCGGTGAGCATTTCTCCCTGATTGCTGCGTATGCGGCCGCCTACCTGTACCGCCTCGCTTTGCCCTTGTTTGTCGGTGAGATGCCAGATGTCCTGCCGACGCCGATTGCTGGAAAGTACCAGGCATTGGTGATCGACCAGGTCGCTGGGGCGTTGCGGGGTGCCGTGGCGGGCCAAGTAGCCGGGAGAGGCGCACAGTACCCGCTCGTCGTCGGCCAAGCGCCGGGCCACCAGGCTGGAGTCTTCCAGAATGCCGATGCGAATGCCCAGGTCATAGCCCTCGCCGACCAGGTCGACCACCTGATCCGTCAGGCTGACATCCAGGTTCAAGCGGGGGTAGCGGTTAAGGAACTCGGGTAACAGCGGTGAAATGTACTGACGCCCGAAGGAGTGGGGCAGAGTAACTCTCAGGGTGCCGGTGACGTTGTCGGCGCCGCTGCGTAGATCCTGGGTGAGTGCTTCCAGCCCCTCCACTAGATCGCGGCCCTGTTCCGCCAGTGCCAGCCCCTCGGGGGTGGGGTGAAGGCGTCGGGTTGTGCGATGCAGTAGTCGTACATTGAGGCCCTTTTCCAACCGCTGCAGACGTTGGCTGGCCACGGCCACCGAGAGGTCAAGGCTGCGGGCGGCGGCGCTGATCGTACCCAGATCCACCACGCGAAGAAAGAGAGCGATGTCGCTTAGACGATCCATGATGGTCTCATTATCAATAAAATATTGAAAGTCATTAAAGATCCTAAAGGTATCAAGGAGGGTGATGCAGGTCTAGCATTCGCCTCATCATTCCCTGATGGACGTTTTGATGATGACTTCAACCTCTTCGCGCCCGATCCCCTGGGCGCTCTACGCTTTGACCATTGGTGCCTTCGGCATCGGCACCACCGAGTTCGTGATCATGGGGGTGCTGGAGCAAGTGGCCGCCGATCTGGATGTGAGCATCCGCCAAGCGGGCCTGCTGATCTCCGGATATGCCCTGGGTGTGTTCGTGGGCGCGCCGTTGCTCACCATTGCCAGTGCCCGCTGGCCTCGCAAGAAGGTGCTGGTGGCGTTGATGGTTATTTTTACCCTCGGCAACCTGGCCTGCGCGCTGGCTCCGAACTACTCGATGCTGATGGTTGCCCGGGTGGTGACCTCCCTAGCACACGGCACTTTTTTCGGCGTCGGTTCGGTGGTCGCCACTGGCCTGGTGGCGCCGGACAAACGGGCCAGTGCCATCGCCACGATGTTCACTGGTCTGACCGTGGCAACGCTACTGGGGGTGCCCGCTGGCGCCTGGTTGGGGCACGAATATGGCTGGCGCACCACCTTCTGGGCAATTACCGGCGTTGGGGTACTGGCAACCCTGGTGATCGCCCTCATGGTGCCTCGCAACAGCGGTGACGGAGAGGTATTGGGTTGGCAAAAGAGTCTGGCGTCGATCGGTCGACCCACGGTGTTGCTGGGGTTGCTGATGACAGCGCTTGGCATCGCCGGGGTGTTCACCGTGTTTACCTACATCCAGCCGATGCTGACCGGCATCGCCGGTTTCTCCCAGGATGCGGTGTCGCTGATTCTGCTGGTATTCGGCGTTGGCATGATCGTCGGTAACCTGCTCGGCGGGCGTCTCGCGGATCGGGGGCTGGCACCGGCCCTGATTATCACATTGGCAGTGCTGGCGGCGGTGCTGGGTCTGTTTCCTTTTGCGCTCGGCTATCAGTGGACAACGGTGGTCTTCGTCGGCCTGCTGGGCATGGCCGGTTTCGCTACGGTGGCGCCCTTGCAACTGTGGGTACTTAACCGGGCGGAAGGCGCGGCCAGCCTGGCGTCCAGCTTCAATATCGGTGCGTTCAATCTGGGCAATGCCATTGGTGCGGGCTTGGGCGGTGTGGTGATTGAGCGCAGCGGCAGCTTTACCGCCGTGCCTGGCGCCGCCGCACTGGTTGCTCTTACCGGACTGGCGGTGGCCGTTTGGGCCATCAAACGTGAGCATGGCGAGTCCCTTCGGCCCGCCCCGGCAATTTCCTGCGAACAGGAGTGAGTGTGATGGAATATCGTTATCTAGGGCGGTCTGGTTTCAAGGTGCCTGCATTGGGTTTCGGGGCCGGCACCTTCGGTGGCAAGGGGCCGCTGTTCAGTGCCTGGGGCAATACCGATGTTGAGCAAGCGAAGCGGCTGATCGATATATGTCTGGACGCTGGGGTCAATCTGTTCGACTCCGCAGATGTTTATTCCGATGGTGCATCGGAAGCGATCCTTGGTGCGGCGATCAAAGGCCGTCGTGACCGGGTGATCGTGTCCACGAAACTGTCACTACGCAGCGGGGATGACGCCAATGACGTGGGCAGCTCTCGACACCACTTGATCCGCGCCACCGAGCGCGCACTAAAAAGGCTGGGAACCGATTATATCGATGTGCTGCAACTGCATCACTTCGATGCCATGACCCCGGTGGAGGAGGTGATGTCCGCACTGGATGATCTGGTGCGGGCTGGTAAGGTTCGCTACTTAGGGGCATCCAACTTCTCTGGTTGGCAGTTGATGAAGTCCCAGAGCGTTGCCGAGCGTTATGGCTATGTGCGCTTCGTGGCGAACCAGACGTATTACTCCCTGGTGGGCAGGGATTACGAGTGGGAGCTGATGCCGTTGGGGCAGGATCAAGGCCTGGGTGCTCTGGTGTGGAGCCCGCTGGGCTGGGGCCGCCTAACCGGTAAGATTCGTCGCGGCCAACCACTGCCCGCCGGGAGCCGTCTTCACGAGACCGAAGGATTCGCGCCACCTGTGCCGAATGAAAGACTGTACCGGGTACTGGACGTGCTATTCGAGATCGCTGACGAAGTCGGCAAGAGCGTGCCCCAGGTAGCGATTAACTGGTTGCTGCGCCGTCCGACGGTGTCATCGGTTTTGATAGGTGCCCGGGACGAAAACCAGTTACGGCAGAATCTCGGTGCGGTTGGCTGGCGCCTTGATGAGTCTCAGGTTGCACGATTAGATGTGGCGAGCGTGGTAACTCCGCCTTACCCCTATTATCCCTATTGGAACGGCCAGTTTACCGAGCGTAATCCACCCCTGGTATGACGGTGTTGATGTATAGGCTGCATTACAGCCTCGTTAGCTGTGATGGCTCCATCGATACTATAGTGCCACTATTAGTCTGACTCAGGGTGAGCCCATGAAAGTTGAGCTTGTTACCAACCTCAAGCGCCAAGCCACAAAGATTCTGGCAGACCTGCATGCGTCAAAGTAGTCGGTACTGATCACAGAGTATGGTCAGCCATCCGCCTATCTTGTCGATGTGCAGGACTACGAGTTTATGCAGCGACGGCTTGAGCTGCTTGAGGGGCTCTCACTGGGTGAGCGTGTTGTACTTGAAGGAAGAACGGTCAACCAAAGTGAGACCAGGGAGAAAATGAGTAAATGGCTGACGTAATCTGGACGGAGCCCGCCCTCCAGGAACTAGACGCCATCGATGAGTACATTGCTCTGGATAATCCTGCCGCCGTAAGCCATTTGGTCAGAGAAGTTTTCGATAAAATCGAGGGTTTGGACGATTTTCCCCAATCCGGGCGAGTTCCTCCGGAGCTCCCTAATTCGGTATACAGGGAAGTCGTAGTTCACCATGTCGCATTTTTTATCGTGAAGATGGGAGTCGGGTTCTTGCTCTCTATATCATGCGAGAGGAGCAGCAGCTTCGCGCGTACATGCTTGGGAGCATCTAGCTAGGCGCGTCACTCGAATGCCTCCGCTTCGATACGTCAAAGTCACCGTTGCGCTTTGGCGTTATAAATGAAGGGGCAACTATGTACCTAAAAAATCATTTTGAGTTGCTGGCTGACTACATCAGTGGATGAATTCAAAGTTTCAAACAGGCGAAGACGTTGGGGTTACCGAGCCATTCGTTCAGATTCCTGAAGAAACTTATGTATAACGACTCGCAGCAGTGTGTGTCTGATGTTCGCTCGCGACCTTACGCTGCGGTGCCTGTTCGTTACGATAAACAAGAGGTTGACCGGATTAGCTGCGTTGTTGTGCCCGATACTCCGTAGGGCTGACACCTGTCTCTGCGCGAAAGCGGTTGCTGAAATGACTGCTGGAGCCAAAACCGCAGCGCAGTGCGATTTCAGTCATATTTAGCGATGTTTCCGCCAGCAAGTGTCGTGCCCGGGTAAGGCGATGGCGCAGCACATAGCGATGGGGCGGGTAGCCAGTGGTCTGTTTGAACATGCGGGCGAAGTGGAAGTCACTAAGTCCGGTGATACCCGCCATGGCTGTCAGCGTGAGCGACTGGTTCAGATGATGCTCAATAAACTCCACCACGCGTTTTAATTGCCATGCAGGCAGGCCACCAGTGGGGCGCAAAGTCGGCAGGCGGCGCTGACTGTAGTGGCGTAGGGTATGGATCAATGCCGTTTGGGTGGCGGAATCCAGCGCTAGTTGATCTAGAGGGTCTTGCCAGTTGCTCTGGCCAAGGGTAGTGCAAAACAGCTGAGTGAGCAGGGCGTCCTCAGCAAAGTCGATTTCGTCCAGTTGTACACGTTGGCCATCTTTATCCCATACCTGTTCGATCAACTGGCTCAGGTGAGTGTCGCTGAAATAGAAATGCAGTAGTGAGATAGGCCCGCGTACTTCCCAATTGGTGTCCAGGTTGGCGGGCATTAAACACACGCTGTTGCTGGTCGCGCTGGCAATGGTTTGTGAACCCTGCCAGCGCAGGGAGTTCTCTGCACCGTTAAGATAAACGCTCAGAGTGTGGTGGTTTGAGTGAATGTTCTCAATACGGTCTTTTAAGTTACTCCAACGTGCCAGCGCCATGCCGTTTTTTAGCTGGGTGCTACTCACCAGACGCGCCTGCGTCTGTCTCATCCTGGGATAGTGGTTCAAGGTATCGGTGAACATTGGCGGCTCCTGGGCACTGTGTTAACAGTACTCAGGCTCAGTTCGAAACTCAATCCAACGGATCATTCAACCGCAAGAATAGACAAACAAGGGCAATCGCTGGCAAGCCAGTCTGTACCTTGGAAGCGACACTATGGCTGACGCTAACCACTCAGGGAAGGGCAAGCCATGAATAGCTTTTTATATATCTCAACGGTTCTGATCTGGGGATCGACCTGGTTGGCTATTGCCTGGCAAGTGGGCGACGTGGCGGTGCCAGTCTCGGTGTTTTACCGCTTCCTCATCGCTGCGCTGGTGTTGCTGGGCGGGCTTGCGTTGTTTCGCAGGCGTCAGGCTCTGCAAGCCAGGGATCATCTTTTTTGCCTGTTGCAGGGTGGCTGTGTGTTTGGGCTGAATTTCTACTGCTTCTATACCGCTGCGGGTTATCTACCCAGCGGCCTGATTGCTATCCTGTTTTCGATGTCGATACTGTTTAATGCGGTCAATGGCTACCTGTTCTTTCGCACACCGGTTCCGCGGGTGTTCTACCTGGCGTTGGCCCTTGGTCTGCCGGGTATGGCGCTGATTTTCTGGCAGGATCTGGTCACCGTTGAGGCTACGTGGGAACTGCTGGGCGCCATTGGCTTGGCGTTGCTGGGCACCTACGGGTTTTCGCTGGGTAACATGGTGTCGGTCAGGCACCAGCGGCGGGGTCTGAAAATCAACACTACCAACGCCTTTGCCATGCTGTATGGGGGAGTGCTAATGGGGTCGATTGCATGGTCGCAGGGGGCCAGTTTTAGCCTGCCAGCGGAACCGAGATACTTGGGAGCCTTGGTTTATTTGGCGGTAATAGGCTCGGTAGGAGGCTTTGGTGCCTACTTTATGCTGGTCGGTCGGATCGGTGCCGGTAAAGCGGCCTACGCTACGGTATTGTTTCCTTTGGTTGCGCTGGCGCTGTCAACGGTGTTCGAGGGTTACCAGTGGCATGCGGATGCACTTATAGGGCTAGCAATGATTGTGAGTGGCAACTTACTTATGTTTAATGCTCATCGTTTCGTCTGGCGGTGGCGACAACCTGCTCAGTAACTAAAACCCAGTGACTGAAACATAGTGACTAGAAAGAGGGCAGTCGTATTCCCGTTGGTGTGATTGCACGCTCCAGCGCCACGCTTCAGGCACACCACAAAGCTGGGCCATTTGAACCTTCTATTTATATGCGGCGCCAATAGATTTCGCAGTCCGACGGCTGAACGTGTCTTTTCAGCTTATCCTGGTATTCAAGCAATTGGTGCTGGGACAGTTTCGAATGCTAAAACCCCTGTTTCCTGGGGCTTAAACTGAGCGTGGATCCTGAGCTTGCTGACCATATTCACCTCCGTGTGATACGTGAAGGCACGTAGACAGGCCGCATCTGCATCCAACGTAGACCTTGATCTATATCATCACAAGGTCGATGATCTTTTGAAGGCTATGAGGCGGTGCGTTGCTCAGGCGCGCGGTTCAAAAGTAACCGTTCGCTTTGGGACTGATTCCTCTCGCCGACTCTGTACACCGCATTAAGCAAGCATAATCGTTCCGAGCAGCCGTCATTAAGCCACCTAAGGCTCAGGGTTGATTGTGCCAAAAATTGGCGCGGCTCAATTCAGTGTTAGCTACTCAGAGTAATGTCTATGATGAAAGGTTCAGGTTCGAGCCACCGCCTTCAAAGTACGCTGGCGCTTCCTTGTGGTGCGATTCTAAAGAATCGACTGGCTAAGTCGGCAATGTCAGATTCGCTTGCTGACGGTGAGGGAAATCCGACCGAAGCGCAGATTCGGCTTTACGAAAGATGGGCGGAAGGCGGCGTCGCGGTGTCCTTCGTCGGTGAAGTACAGGGGGATCCGCGCTTTCCAGAGAAACCGGGAAATCTCGTCCTAGGATCACACTCCGATCAGCCTATGCTTCTGTCCCTAACCAGTAAGGCGGTGATTAAGGGCACTCACTTATGGGCGCAACTCGGCCATGCCGGAGCCCTTGCGCACTTGCCGATCAGCCAGCCTAAGGGGCCGTCTGCGCTGAACCTTGATGGCCTTCAATGTGCGGCGATGTCGCCGGATGAGGTTCAAGCATTACCCGCCATGTATGCGAGAACCGCATTACACGCAAAGACAGTGGGCTTTAGCGGTGTGCATATTCACGCGGGACACGGTTTTTTACTCAGTCAGTTCCTTTCTCCACTGTTTAACCATCGAAACGATGGTTACGGCGGTTCAGTCGAAGCGCGATGTCGCATCGTACTTGATGTAATCCGTGAAGTAAGACGTGCTGTTGGCCCGTTGTTTCCAGTCGGGATCAGAATTAATTCGACGGATCAACTGGAAGGTGGATTGACCGACACCGAGGCGCTGGAGGTAGTGCGTCTTCTTGATCAAACTTCGATCGATCTAATTGATATAAGCAGGGGAACCTATTTCCCTGGGGCAAAAGCAAGCTCCGGTGGGGCGAGTTCAGGGCCGTACTTTGTTGATTTTGCGCGACGCGCAAAAGGGGTAACGAATATTCCTTTAATGCTGACGGGTGGATTCAAACGGCGTGATCAAGCAGTGGAGGCAATCGCCAGTGGCGCTGTCGACCTAGTGGGGGTGGCCCGCGCGATGGCGCTTAATCCGCGGCTTGCAGATACCTGGTTAAGCGAGGAAGGGGGTGACTCGAAATTCCCGAGGTTTGAATCTGGTCCTCCTGGGGGGATAACGGCTTGGTACACCATGCGGCTAACAGCTTTAGGCGAAGACCGCTAGAATGATTTTGAACTGGATCTTCCAACTGCCATTAAAGAATACGAGGAGCGTGATGCACAGCGGTGTATTAGATGGAAAAATAAGTTTTCTGGTTTTTGTTAATTAAGATGAATATCGGTTCGCACCGCGTTATATATGATGTTTATGAATCCAACTTATAGAAAATACAGACCTGAAGATCTACAAACGCTGATCCTGCTGATGGCGCAGCTTGGATATGATCACTCTGAAAAGACGCTTTTAGATAATATTGTCGCAGTTCGCGAGAAGGGCGGATAGGTATTTGTGGCGAAGGTAGCTGGAAAAGTACGCGGCTGTGTATCTGACATTATTGATGTGCGCTTAGCCGAGGGGGTTAAGGGCGAAATCGTTAGCTTGGTGCCTGAATTCATAGAATAACTTAAAAAACCGCTGGTCGATGCCTTTTGGAGCTTGATGTAGGCCTGTAAGCCACGACAATCATTTGCCGCACCTCTTTTCCCTTAGCAGTGTAACTCTTCATCCCTTTTGTTTGGCTGGTGTGTCGACAATTATACTAACTCTGCGCCCGCAAGAACCTGGGGATAGACTATGGTTGCCTCTTTTGTTAGCAAGCAGATCGAAGATTGCACCTTTCCAGAGCATCGTTCTTGACGCCATTTAAACAACAGCGACGTGCTAAGCCTATTTTTGGGCCTGCGCGCAGGTTTGGTCTGTTTTATGCAGGTTTCAATTTGTTCACCTGTGTTTATAACAAATATGAGGCTTGCACTATGGATCTCGCTAGGCAGAGATTTTCCAGAGGCACCGTTCCATCTAGTGTTTTGGCGTCCGTAACGATGGGGTTAGAAGAGTTCATCGATGAGCAGGGTGGGCGCAGTGCACAGGTGTTATCGAGAGCCGGCTTAACATCGGGGCTCTACCAAAGCCCGAATCGTCATATTTCCCTCAAACACTATATAAATTCCATGCACGAGGCGGCGCTGTCGACTGGCAACGAGCACTTTGGACTATGGTTCGGCGAGCAGTTCGAGCCGGAAGGGTTGGGGTTATTCGGATTCCATGCGATGACATCGACGGATCTTCGTTCGGCTATTGAGGGCATGCAGGAATATTTTCCTGTATTCCAGCGCAATAGCCTGCTTCAGATGGAGGTGAAAGAGGGTATCTGTCAGTTGGAATATCGGTTACTCGACGGTGAGATCATGGATCGTCGGCAGGATGCCGAACTGACACTGGGGATGCTAAACAATGTACTGAAGCGGGCCATGGGGGCGCATGGATCCCCTCTTGAAGTTCATTTCCAACACCCCGCCCTGGTGGATGCCCAGCAACATCGTCAAGCATTTCACTGTGATATTCGCTTTCATCAGGAACGCAACGTGATCCTGTTTCGAGAGGCGTGTCTTGACCTGCCCATGCCGGATGCCCACCAGATGTTGAATAATGTGACCCTCGGCTCCATCCGTGAACTTGCCGGATTGGTTGAGCAGACATTGACGACCGTGCAGCGAGCCAAGAGCGAAATTATCGCACTCCTGCCCGACGGTGAGACCAGTTTGGATCATGTCGCCCGGCGGCTAAATCTCTCCTCTCGCACGTTGCAGCGGCAGTTGGCGGCCGAGAAACATTCATTCAAGCGTCTGGTCGACGAGGTACGCGAAGAGCAGGCCGTCTGCTACCTGAATTACGAGCGCCTTAGTGTGTCCGAAATCGCCTACCGTTTGGGTTACTCTGACGTCAGCGCGTTCACCCATGCCTTTATGCGCTGGAAAGATGTGAGTCCGAGTGATTGGCGTATGCAGTAGCGCTTCTATTGATGCCGGGTGCCATCGGAATGGCGCCAAATCACAAAACTTCCGTTTCCACGCACAACGCCTTTCCCCATCCTCCCTGAGACACTGAGACCGTCCAACATTAAAGGATGGGAATCATGACTCAGATGCCTAACGTTTTGCCCTCCGTATGGGTATGCCCTGACGAGAATGCGCTGGAGGAAGCCCATATCTTCCTGAAGTGTCATACCGTCAAATATATCCTTGTCCAGTTTGTCGACTTGCACGGCGGTATCAAAAGCAAGTCGGTTCCGGTTCATTGTCTCCGCGATCTGTCAGAGGGCGGTGCCGGTTTTGCCGGTGGCGCGATTCTGGGCTTCGATATGCAACCCAATGATCCAGAGTTCATGGTAGTGGCTGATCTCGCGACCCTGACGTTGCTGCCCTGGCTGCCTGGTTATGCCTGTGTGCGAGGCACCGGTATGGTCGGGGGAACGCCCTATCCGCTGGATCCGCGCAATGTGCTGGCGAAACAAACCATGCGCCTAAAGGAGCGGGGCCTGCGCTTCATGACCGGGCTGGAGCCAGAATTCTACCTCCTCAAGAAGGACAGCGAGGGCAGGGTTGTACCTTTCGATTCTACCGACACTCTCGACAAACCCACCTATGACTACCAGGGGATTACCCGTAACGCCGCTTTTCTTGAAGGCTTATACGACGCGCTGACAGTGATCGGATTGGACGTCTACCAGATCGACCATGAAGATGCCAACGGACAGTTCGAACTTAACTTCAAGTACGACGAGGCGCTTAAGTCCGCTGATAGCATGCAGTTTTTCAAGATGGCCGCCAAAGAGGTAGCTAATAACCTTGGCGCTATTTGCAGCTTCCTGCCCAAGCTGTCAGCGACGACCACGGGCAATGGTATGCACGTGCACTGCTCGCTGGTGGATGACGAAGGCAATTATCTATTCCACGATGACAGTGATCCGAGCGGGATGGGGCTGTCGAAAACCGCTTATCAGTTCATCGCCGGTGTCATCGAACATGCTCCGGCACTGACAGCGCTTCTCTGTCCGTCGGTGAACTCCTACAAACGGCTGATCACCGGGACGCCACAAAGCCCGAGCTGGGCACCGGTCTTTATCGCTTATGGCGACAACAACCGCTCCGCCATGGTGCGCATTCCTTACGGGCGCATTGAGGTGCGTATCGGTGACAGCAGCATGAACCCCTATCTGGCGACGGCTGCCATTATCGCGGCGGGCCTTGACGGCATAGACCGCGAGTTGCAGGCGACCAGCGCCCATTCGGTCAATTTCTACGACCTGAGCCCCAAGCAGGTTGAAGAGCTGGATGTTGCTCGCTTACCTGAAAACCTGAATGAAGCCCTGAAGGCGCTGGAAGCGGACAGCATACTCACTGACGCCCTTGGTGAACGCCTGGTCGCTAGCTTCCTTGGCCTGAAACGCCAAGAGTGGAATGCGTATCACTGTGCCGTGTCCGAATGGGAAATCAACCGTTACCTCACCTTCTACTGATTCAACCTGCCAACTGGCTCAACTCGCTTTGCTGATTCTATTGATAAGGATACGTGACCATGCTCGAACTCACTCAAGAACAGATTGCACAATTTCGCCAAGACGGCTTTTTAATCGTCGATAAAATTATTGAGCCTGAAGCTGCCGCTGACATTCTAGAAAACTTTGCCGGCGTTTTTGACGGCACCTATCAAACCGGCATTAAGCCGGATGAAGTAAACCTGCCGGTCGGTGACCCGCCTTATACCAAACAGATTTGTAATGCCTGGAAGTCGGATCTCAGCGTTGCGCGGCACATCTTGTCGGAGAACCTGGGGCGAGCCTGCGCGCAATTGGGTGGCTGGGAGGGAAGTCGCCTAATGATCGATAACCTGCTCTGGAAACCCGTTAAAGGTCGCTCTATCGGCTTCCACCAAGACAGTATGTACTCACTCTGGATCAACAAGCCCGCATTGGTTAGCTGCTGGGTGGCGCTGGATAAAACGACATCTGATGGTGGCACCCTGGTGTATATCAAGGGGTCACACAAGTGGGGTGAAGCCAAGCCAATCATGCAGTTCCACGGCCCAGAAGATGACCTTAAGGAGGTCCGCGAATGGGCCGAGTCTCATGGGCTTGAACTGGAGCTGGTGCCGGTTGTGGTGCCGCCAGGTGGTGGTGCCTTCCATGATGGCTGGTTATGGCATGGCTCACGCATTAACCAGGCAGCGGTGCCTCGTAGGGCGCTGGCAGCGCACTTCTTCCAGCATGATATCGAGTTCAATCCCGAACTGATGACTGTCGGTAATGGGCCGATCTACGGCAAGTACAAGAAGTTCGGATCTAATGAGGTCGATGAAAGCTATTTTCCGATCACCTACCGTAAAGATGGTTACCGAACGCCAGGGCTGGACGAGTATCTAGCCAAAGGAATTGTGTAATGAACATTGTTGCCATCATGGCCGGCGGGATGGAGGGCCCCGCCGAGTCTGGCCGAATAGGCGAGGTGGTGGCAGAGTGCGGTGGTCGTTTGCACTGGTTCTACCGACGTCGCGGCGACCACTTACCTCATGACATTGAGGACTACGATGCCTTGATTGTCTTTGGTGGAGAAGTGAGTGTTCACGATCCACACCTACAAGACTACTTCAATGAGCTGGCAGGGTTAATCCACCGTTTTGCCGCGTCTGGGAAGCCGATTCTGGGTTCCTGCCTCGGCTGTCAGGCGATTGCCTACGCCTTTGGCGCTAACGTAGAGCCTCAGGGGTTTCTGGAATATGGCTTCACACCACTGGCGCTGACTGAGGCGGGTCTCAATGATCCACTTTTGGATGGTTTGCCGCCCCAATCAATCCTTTTTGAGATGCACTCGGACACCTTCGAACTGCCAGAAGGCGCCACTCTTTTAATGTACGGAAAGTCGGTCAAGCATCAGGCCTATCGCTTGGGGGACAAAATCTATGCGTTCCAATGTCACTTTGAGGTGACCCCGGAGATAGTCGATACCTGGAATCGACGAGAACTGATTGATAACCCCACTCACGACCAGGATCGAATCGCAGACATGATGGCCGAGGCGAAAAACGGCTTTAAGCAGTATCAAGTGGCGCAAACTGCGTTTGCTAGCACCGTGGTGCGCCGTTGGCTGGATCTTATTGACACCCGAGCGGTGTAAGGAGAGCCCCATGGGCACTGAAACGCTAACACTTGAGAGCCTGCGGGCTTCTCTTGACGCGCAACAAGCGATTATCGAGATGCATCAGTCGATGAATATGGAGGTGTTCTACTGGTGGTGTACGGCGCTGATGTTAATGATCCATGCAGGTTTTCTTGCCTATGAGATGGGCGCGTCGCGTAGTAAGAATGCGCTGGCAGCAGGAGTTAAAAACATTCTTGCCCTCGCGATGATTATACCCGTGTTCTATCTGGTGGGATGGTGGATCTACCTTTCCTTCCCGGGGGGCTTGATACCCGTGTCGGTGTCTGCAGCATTGCCCTGGTCGGCCAGTATGGGGCCGAACCTGGATGAAATGGGGACTGGTGTATTCTGGGCAGCGTTTGCACTTTTTGGTGCAACTTCCGGTTCCATCTTGTCCGGCGCGGTAATAGAGCGAATCCGGGTGAGTGCTTTCCTGATTCTCACCGTTTTGGTGGGTGGCATCGTATGGATATTGGGCGCAGCCTGGGGGTGGCACCCAGACGGATGGATGCTGGCCAAACTTGGCTATCACGATGTGGGGGCCTCTGGTGTCGTTCATGCGGTAGCCGGATTCTTTACGTTGGGGGTGCTTATCAACCTTGGGCCGCGTCGGGGTAAGTTTATTAATGGCATCGCTCAGACGATCGCGCCCCATAGCCTGCCAATGACGCTAAGCGGCTTGATGATGATCATTTTTGGGTTCTTTGGCTTCCTGGGGGGTTGCATCATTTTCAATACCGGTGACATTGGCTGGACGACCATCTACAACACACCAACCAATCTCTCGGCGTTTGCCTTCAATACCTTGATGGGCTTTGCTGGTGGCATTGTTGGTTGCTATTTTGCGACTCGAGACCCGTTTTGGACGATGTCAGGGGGACTGGTTGGTATCATTTCTGTTGCGGCGGGCCTTGATCTTTATGATCCGGCGTTGGCTTTCATCGTGGCGGCTGGTGTCGGCGTGATGGCGGTCAAGTTTGCTCAGTTACTGGAACGTCGAGGTATCGATGATGCCGTGGGTGCGGTTGCCGTGCATGGTTTCGCAGGCGTGGCGGCGTTGATTCTGGTCGGTGTATTGGCAAGTGGTACTCCGAATGCGAATGGCTATCCGCCTATTTCACTCAGCGGCCAAATGATCGCATCAGTCGTGATGGCATTGGTTGGCTTCGTTCCAGGCTACGGGGTCTCTTTAGCGCTCAAAAAGCTCAACCTGCTGCGGGTGCCTGAAAAGGTGGAAGACCTGGGTATTGATGAGGTTGAGTTGATTGCCAAGTCCTATCCAGAGGCCAACGTGCCTGCCACCGTACAGAGCGAAGTTCCCAATAAATTGGGTAATGCTTGAAACAGGAGATGAACAATGGGTACATCATTCAACAGTTGGGATGAAGTCGCTGCCTACTTTATGTTCGCCGACAAGCTGATAGTGTTGATAATACTCGCCTTCATATTGGCCTTAATGTGTGTTGGCCTGGTCGCCTCAATAAAACGGCACGAAGACGAAGCATTTGCCGAACATCTTAATGAGGAGGTGGAAAAGACGACCTAGGTGTCCGCTTGGGAGGAACGACTCTTGGCATAACAAACTAGGTTTCTACACTACTAAGGCCTGTTGACGTTTCCTCCGCGACCACGGTGAAGTGTCAATAGGCCCTAGTGCTGCTTAGCTACCACCTTGAACTGTTATTAACTACGTCACACCAGTTCACGCTTATCACGTCGTGCAATGCGAATGTCTTTGACGGTGGCGATGCCAATCACCGCGAAGATGACAAGTGAGATCAACGGCCAGATCAGTACATATAACGCCAAGATAAAGGTTTGCATGGGCTTTCCTATTGTCTGGGCTGGTGCGCTTGGCGCACCAGCGGATGAAGTGACTCTAACGTAATGCAGGGCTTAGCTTTGCGTAGCAGACTGGGCCGGATCGTAGTTGATCACTTTCTGATCGATCTGCGAGAAATCGAACTTTTTCGAACTCATCAGGCTGACCGCGATGCAGACGATGGTGCTGACGCCGTAGGCCATTAATGAAGCCAGTAGCACCGTGTAGTCGCGCAGGAATCCAAGACTGAAGTAAGCAAGCGCGATCGCGCATAGCGCGCCGACGACCAAGCCAACCCGGCGTCCGCAAAACCCGAAGGCCATCAAACCGAGCACCACACCACCACCGACGGCGGCGAGTAGTTCAAACAGCCCCGCAGTGATGCCCACCATGGGTACTAGCTCGAAGCGTGCGACGCAGAACATTACCAGGCCCGCGATCACCGCAGAGGTGAAGGCCTTGTTGGTCACGCGGTCCCAGAAGCAGCTGGCGATGACCGGGAACACAATCGCGCCCCAGAGTGCACCAACAAAGACCAGCATGATCAGAATGTCCATCGAGAAGCTGGCGAGAATCACCCCGATCAGCGTTGCAACGATCATGGTTAGCCTGCCGATAAACAGCATTTTGGTCGGGTCGGGTTTGTTTTTGGCGATATTCTTGCCATACACGTCGGCCATCACAATAGCGGACATGGCGGAGAGATCCGAGTCAGCGGTAGAGGAGAGCGAACCGATTACCAGAATGAAGAACAGCCCGATAAACACCGGCGAGAGGTACATCGAAACCATCTGCGGGATCAGATTGTTCATGTCGCCATCAATCGGCTCCATGCCGGTCATCAGCGCCATCAAACCAATCATGCCCAAACCGATGACGATCGCACCGTAACCAATGGTCGCGGTGATAAAGGTCGGTTTAATGTGGTCTTCACGCACGGCAAATAGACGCTGGGAAATAGTCTGGTTGCCAATCGCGTAAGCCAGCACCGCCACAAAGAAGGGCGCACCCTGATTGAGGATCGCGTCCATCGAGAACAGGTTGGCTTGTTCTGGGGTAAGAAGGCTCATGCCATCTGACAGCGTTTCTGGGCCACCGAGAGCGAACATCACCGCTGGAATAATCAGAATGGCCACGGCCATCATCGCCATTAGCTGGGCGAAATCCGTTAGCACCGAGGCGCGGAAGCCTGACCACAACGTATAGGAGAGCACCCCGACCCCGGCAATAACCACACCGGCCTGGAACGAGAGTGGCGAAAGCACCGAGACCAGCGCGCCGGAAGCCGTGAAGTTGACCATCAGACTGATAATGCTGCCCAGAATGTTGGAGGACGCGAGTATCAACTGGCTGGAAGAACCATGGCGAGCATGGATAAGCTCACCCAGGGTATGGGCATTGGGCGCCAGTTTGCGAAAGCGACGACCAAAGGGGTAGATGAACAGAATCATCAACGCGCCCCATAGGCCGTAGTGCAAAGGGCCGGAAATGCCGTAGGTATAACCCGAGGTAGCCGCACCGTAAAACGAGGCGGCCCAGATCCAGGTGGCGGTCATACTGGCAGCGCCAAGACCAAAGCCAATCTGGTGGTTGGACACCATAAAGGCGTCGGTATTTTCCTTTTTCTTCTTAATCAGCAGGGTCAGCAGGTAAGTGCCGCCGTAAAAAGCCGCTAGCAAAGCGAGGACAGTCAGGGTCGAGAACTGATAAAAACTTTCTTCGTTCATGGAATACCCATAGGCTTTGCAGCCTTAGCATCCTTCATCACAACCAGAGTTCCATTACGGAGAGGCGTCAGAGGACGTAAGCAAAAACAGAACATCTTTCTAAGTATGTCTGTAGCGAGATGAGACCACGGTTGGCAGTCTGGTAGTGCAATATCCGGCGTTGGAGACGCCTTGGTAAGGGGGCCGAATTGACGCACACAGTGAACTACAACAAAGCGCTGGGAGGATCGATCCGGTTGGCTACCCTACTCCCTTAAGCATGAACAGTACAGGTTGTTGCCCTAAAGGGTAGGGGGATAGATAGATAGGTTGGGATGGGTGAAGACTACACTTACACTAGGCACTTGAAAAATTTTTAGGCTCTTCGTCATTCGGTATGGAATTATTTCTGACAGGTGACCTGTGGGAGGTAGCTTTAGCTCGCGTCCGTTTAGGCTGCCAGCCTGACAACACCGGGGTACCTTTGGTACCCTTCGCCCGCTGGAAGCGGCCTCCCACAACAGACAGTTGGCTTGGTGGTTCTGTCTGAACCGTGAGGCACAAAATGTGCCGGTTAATATTAAATCCACATTAGATGACGAATAACCAATTTTTATAACAGGGAATCAAAACTCGGTAATAAGTACAAATATTCAAAATACGCTGTGTGCTCCGCCAATACTGCCAAGCCAATTCCGATTAACACAACGCCACCGATAAGCTCCGCCCAGTGGCCAACAAACTTACCGAGCTTATGACCAAGCAGTGTACCAATGGAGGCCATGACGGTGGTGGCGAGGCCGATAGCCAGACTGGTGGCGATGATACTGGCATCGATCAACGCAAGGCTAGCACCGACGGCCATGGCATCAATGCTGGTAGCAGTGGCGGTTAGGATTAATAGCCAGAGTGTTTGTTTACGGTGCTCTATCTTGTGCTCTTTCTTGAGCCCGGTATAAATCATATGCAAGCCAATCACCGACAACAGGGTAAAGGCTACCCAGTGATCCCAGGCCTGCACATACTGTTGCGATACCATCCCAGCCGCCCAGCCGAGTAAAGGAGTGATGGCTTCGATTACGCCAAATACCAAGCCAATACCGATAGCATGGCGGAATCGGGGCTTTTGCAGTTCAGCACCTTTGCTGATGGAGGCGGCAAAAGCATCCGCTGACATGGAAACAGCCAGGAATAATAGGGTGATGGGGGTCATGAAATATACATGCTCTCGCTGAATAAGTACCGCGTATATAAACCCAAGGTCACGGTGATAAAAACCATGTCTGAGTGTAAATGTAGGGCGTTTAATAGAGCGAATCCTAGCATGATTTAATGCTTAAAAAAGCTAAGAAATTAAAAATAAAGTTTGTAGTAGTGAACTAATGTAGCCTTGGCTAACAATCTTTATATAAGCTTATTTTGTTGGTCTTTTTAATGTTTTAATGGTTTTTTATTCATCTGTTTGAGATGGCGTTTTTAGTTGTTTTAAAGCTAAGGATTAATAATGGCAATGTGTTAGAGCAACCATTTAGCCGCTGGACTGCCCCTATGCGTTGGAGAAACCATGCTTGGCCATTCAGCGCACGTGCTAAGGTGTGTCGCAATGGATTTCTGATGATTTGCGTCAACATGCAGAGCATGACTAACACCGGGATTAAAAGTAAAAAGTCGTGTATGGCGTACGTCTCCCTTGATCCTCTCTGCTATCGGGAGCCAAAGCAATGTCGAAAAATATGCGCTTAGCGGCGTTTATTCGTGCTGAAATAGAACCGATTCTTCAGGATTGGGAAGATTTCGCCAAAACCATCCTTCATGCGAGCCATATGAATACGTCCGGTCTGCGCGACCACGCCAGAAACATGCTTCTGGTGATTGCTGATCAGTCCAGTTTCCGAGGTAAGTTCGTTCATACCTTTGCTTCAGACCAGGGTGAAAGGTACGAGTATCTACTTGCGCCCGTGCTGGACGAGCATTTAAATACCGAAGCCACCGTTTGTATGCTCCGAGATATTACCGAACAGGCACTCGCTGAAGAGAAAATATGGCATAACGCCCATCATGACCTTCTGACCGGACTACCGAATCGACGCCTTTTCCTGGATCGTCTGGATCAGGAAATTAAGCATGCTAAGCGCCTTGGTAAGCCTATTTCGCTTCTATTTATGGATCTTGACGGTTTCAAACAAGTCAACGATTCGCTTGGCCATGAAGCGGGGGACAGGTTGCTCTCCGTAGTAGCCGAGCGTCTTAATGGATGTGTCCGGGAAAGCGATACGGTTGCGCGTCTAGGCGGTGATGAATTTACCGTGATTCTCACCGGCGTTGAGCAGCGCAAGGATATTGAGCGCGTGGCTCAGAACATTGTGGAGGCACTGGCTATGCCATTTCCCGTCGAGCCACGGCCTGTCCATATTTCTGTCAGCATTGGCATCTCATGCTACCCCCAGGCCGCATCCACCCCGGGTGCGTTGCTAGAAGCCGCGGATAAGGCCATGTACAGAGCTAAAAAAGCGGGATCTAATCAAATGTGTTTTTACGACGCGCTTGATAAAAAAGACACAGCTTCGCCCTAGCTTTTTCTTCGCGGATAAGCCATTTCCCCAGATCCAAAGCCTACATCGTACTTCGACATTCCTTGCTTGTGCTAAGGTGTTTACAAAGTAGTTGGCTAATAAGTTTAGTTAACACGCTATCAAACATGAAATATTAATTAAGCACAGTCAATTAGAGTTTCTCTTTTCTAGTTTTAATTGGTAGCTAAAAATGTCAATAAACATTCGATTAGCGACGTTTATTCGGTTGGAAATGGAGCCAATCCTGCTGGCTTGGGAAAAATTTGCCAAAACTCTCCTTCATGCCAGGTATATGGAAAAGGCTGAGCTGCGCGCCCACGCCAGGGATATGCTTCTTGAGATTGCCGACGATCTAGAGTCAAATCAAAGTGAGACAGAGCAGGTTTCCAAGTCGCAAGGATTAGCACCAGACGATGGGGAAGAGTCTTGGGCAGAGGTTCGCGCTGAGGGGCGGCATGCCAGCGGCTTTAGCGTTATTGAGGTGATTTCTGAGTTTCGCGCCCTGCGTGCCAGCGTGGTATCACTCTGGTCTAAAACTTATCCAAAAATTTCTGTTCAGCAGCGCGAAGACCTCTCCCGGTTTCATGAGGCGATAGACCAGGCCGTTGCTGAAACGCTGCAGCAGTATGCAACTACGAATGATATGGATACTAGGCTGTTCGGTGCCATTCTGGTCGCCTCACCCGATCCGATTTATGTGTTGGATCTCGAAGGTAAGTTCATTTATGCCAACAGAGCCAGTGACAACCTTTTCGCTCTTGAACCTGAGGCGATCATTGGCAAATCGCCCTTAGATCTTGGGTTTTCATTCGCTTGGGATTTTCACCGCCACTTTGAGAAGGTGATTACTGATCAGGTCATCTACCGAGGTAGGTTTGTCTATTCATTTGCTTCTGGCGATGGCGAGCGGTTCGAGTATCTGCTTGCTCCCGTGCTGGATGAACAAAAGAACACCGAGGCGGCTATCTGTATTTTCCGTGATATCACCGAACAGGCGCTCACGGAAGAAAAAAATTGGCATAGCGCTCACCATGACCTTCTGACGGGGCTGCCGAACCGGCGGCTTTTCCTGGATCGCTTGGAACAGGAGATCAAACATGCAAAGCGTCATAGCCAATCTCTTGCACTGCTTTTCTTGGACCTTAATGGTTTTAAAAAAATCAACGATTCCCTCGGCCATGAAGCGGGAGATCAGGTATTAACTACAGTAGCAAACCGCTTAACTGAGTGTGTCAGGGAGAACGACACGGTGGCCCGTTTGGGAGGAGATGAATTTACCGTGATTCTCGCTGGCGCAGGGCAACGTAGAGATGTGGAACGGGTGGTTCAGAAAATTCTTGAAGCACTTAAGCAGCCTTTGCTTATCGCGCTAGAGCCTGTGCAGATTTCCGCAAGTATTGGCATCTCCTCTTACCCTCAAAGTGCATCTACTCCCAATACTCTGCTAGATGCTGCGGATCAGGCTATGTACAGAGCCAAGAAATCCGGCTCAAACCAGATGTGTTTTTATGATTCCTTTGATAAAAAAGACACAACTTCGTTTTAAATTTTTTATTGATCAAGACGTATCTGCAGCAACTGCTGCCGACCGTGCTGTTGTTCAGGCGGGCTGTGGTACCGCTTGTTGCCCCCGTAATTGGCTGACGTCAGCGCGAGGTGGCGCGCCGAACATGCGGCTATATTCGCGGCTGAAGTGTGAAGGGCTTTCGTAACCCACACGATAGCTGGCGGTGGCCGCTTCCAGTCCTTCTGCCAGCATCAGCCGCCGGGCTTCATGTAGGCGAAGCTTCTTTTGATACTGTAGAGGCGACATGCGAGTGACTTGGCGGAAGCTGTGATAAAGCGTCGATTCGCTCATGTTGGCGGCATCTGCCAGCTCACGGATCTTAAGTGGCTGGGCAAAGTGCTCTTTAAGGGTGTAGATAACCTGCGCAATCCGATTAGCTTGAGAGTCCGAGGCGGCAAACCGGCGCATATGTGGCCCCAATGCGCCCATTAATGCCCGGTAGATCAGCTCCCGCCGGGCCAAGGGTGAAAGCACCTTAATATCTTCTGGGGAATCGAGCAGGCTTAATAAGCGAAAGAGCGCGCCCTGCATACGGGCATCCATGGGAGCCGACTTTAATCCGCAGTCCATCTCGGAACAGATAGCATCACTCCCCGAGAGCGGTGCCTTATCACCCAGTTCCAGTATCAGTCCCGCTACTTCCTGAGGATCCACAGAGACTTTTACCGCCAGAAAGGGTTTTTCTGAGGAGGCATGGTCAATCCTGCCTACCACTGGCAAGTGAACGGCGCTCGCCATGTAGCTGGGGCCGGTGTATACGATCTCCTTGTCACCCAGTAACACGGTCTTGCTGCCCTGAATGACAAAGCACAAGCACGGTTCATAGACGGCGCAGTGAAAACTGGTAGGGGCGTCAGTGCGCACCAGTTGAACTTCGGCAATCGCCGTGTCCTGAAGTGCTTCAAGGGGCGACCAGCGGCGGACGACTTGGCTCAATTGTTGCGGCAGGCTGTCGCTGAAATGGGTGATCTGTTCAGGTGCGATAACGGTCACGGGGCTCTCCTCCTTAACAGTTTGCAGTATATGCCCTCGCTTGACGAATCGAAGGCTTTTCGGCTGGTTTTGCAGAATCAGGCAAGCACCCCGTAGAAACCGACAATTCGCATTAAGTGTCATCACGTTGTCATCGTGGCTATGCACCGAAATAGGTCGTTAACTCGCCTCACCCTCTTATTTGCGCTTTTACTCGCCACGACAGAATTAGGCAATCTTCCCGCAGGAACCTGATACCTCCCACGCTCTCCCTTCACTTATGTTAGCTGATATCCGGTCGGTGCTTGGTCTCTGGTCGAATCTGGCGCTGCTTAACCGACTACATAACTGCCAACGCGACACCCATCTATATAACGAACGCCGCTATCGGATGCCGGTAGCCAGGGGAGCAAGTCATCATGGGAAGTCTGTCTCAAAGAACCCGCTTTGCAAGCAGTCGGACGGTGATCCCGTTTTTGCTAATAACGATCCTACTAGCTGGCTGTGAGGCCAAGAGCGAGGAGGCCGCCGTGCCTTCGCAGCCGCCACCGGAGGTTGACGTAGCGGAAATCGTCGCTCAGCCGGTAGTGTTGAGTGAGTCATTTACCGGACGGGTGGAAGCGGCTGAAACGGTAGAGCTAAGAGCCCGGGTTAGCGGCTATATCCAGGAAGTGGCCTTCGAGGAGGGAGAGCTGGTAGAGCAGGGGGATCTACTCTTCCTAATTGATCCGCGTCCATATCAGGCCCGTGTTAATGCCGCCCAGGCGGATCTAGCCCAGGCCAGGAGCCAGCAGGCTCAGGCTGGCAGTGAAGCCGAGCGTGCCCGAGTGTTGCTGGGGCGTCAGGCCATTTCCCAGGAGGTGCATGACCAGCGTCAATCGGCCCTGAGTAATTCGCGTGCCATGGTCGATGCCGCCACGGCAGCGTTGCAGACCGCCGAGCTTGACCTTGAATACACCCGCATTACAGCGCCGGTCAGTGGCCGTGCCGGTCGGGCAATGGTGACCCGAGGCAATTTAGCTAACGCTGACCAAAGCCTGCTGACAACCGTCGTTAGCATCGATCCAATCCATGTTTACTTCGAAGCGGATGAACAGGCCGCCTTTGCCAGTCAGGCACTAATGGTCGATGGCGAGAGCAGCCTGAAGATTGAGCTGGGCGGCGACCCGCAGCGCCAATACGCGGGCACCCTGGACTTTATCGACAACCGTTTAAATCCTAATACGGGAACTCTGCAGTTTCGGGCGCTACTGGCTAATGCGGATGGTCGCATTCGGCCGGGAGAGTTTGCTCGGGTCGCAATGCCGGTGTCCCGTTTGGATCAGGCACTGTTACTGGATCGCAAGGCGATCCTGACCGACCAGGATCGCCGCTACGTGTATGTCGTTGATGGAGACAATCGGGCTGAGCGTCGTCAGGTGGCCACTGGCCGTCAGATGGGAGAGCAGGTGGTGATTACCGAGGGGCTCAGCCCCGGAGACCGAATCATCGTCAACGGGGTGCAAAAAGTGTTCTTCCCCGGAATGGAAGTGAGCCCGCAAAGCGTAGCGGCCGCCCCGGCGGCTGATGCCCCTATTTCCGACGATCAGCCCACCATTGCGGCCAGGGAGGAGTAAAGCGCTATGAATTTCTCCCGTTTCTTCGTTGACCGACCGATTTTTGCGGCGGTGCTGTCGATCATTATTCTGGCGGTGGGGCTGATTTCCATTCCCAACCTGCCGATCAGCGAGTACCCCGACGTGGTTCCTCCCTCGGTTGTGGTGCGCACGGTCTACCCTGGTGCCAACCCGAAGGAGATCGCCGAGACCGTAGCGACGCCGCTGGAAGAAGCCATCAATGGCGTCGAGGACATGATGTACCTCAAGTCTGTTGCGGGTTCTGATGGCGTGCTGCAAATGACCATCACCTTCCGTCCCGGCACCGATGCTGAGCAGGCCGCCGTTCGCGTACAGAACCGCGTTAGCCAGGCCGAGGCTCGACTGCCGGAAGCTGTACGTCGTCAAGGTGTCACTACCCAGAAGCAGTCGCCGACGTTTCTGATGGTCGTTCACCTAACCTCGCCGAGCGGTGAATATGACACCCTTTATTTGCGCAACTATGTGCGGCTGAATGTTCGTGACCGCCTGGCCCGGCTCGAAGGGATTGGGGATGCGCAAATCTTCGGCGGGGGGGACTACGCCATGCGGGCGTGGCTGGATCCCGATCGGATCGCTGCACGCGGCCTGACAGCCAGCGATGTAGTTGGGGCTATGCGAGAGCAGAACGTCCAGGTGTCCGCCGGGCAGTTGGGAGCCGAACCCATCGCGGATAGTGATTTTCTCACCCTGATTAACGCCCGTGGGCGGCTTGAAACGGTGGAAGAGTTTGGTGACATCGTGCTGAGCCGCGGTGACAGCGGCGAGATACTCAGGCTTTCGGATGTGGCCCGGCTGGAAATGGGCGCCGGGGACTATACGCTACGCTCGCAGTTGGACGGTAACAACGCGGTGGGGGTGGGAATATTCCAGGCACCGGGTGCCAATGCGCTGGATATCCGGGAGCAGGTGATCGCCACCATGGAGGAGCTGTCTGAGCAGTTCCCGGAAGGTGTTGAGTACGAAGCCGTCTACGACACTACGATCTTTGTTAATGACTCTATAAAGTCAGTGATAGCCACTTTACTTGAAGCCGTGCTGCTGGTGGTGTTGGTGGTCACGCTGTTCCTGCAGACCTGGCGTGCTTCCATCATCCCATTGCTTGCGGTACCGGTCTCGGTGATAGGCACCTTTGGCGCGCTCTACCTACTGGGTTACTCCATTAACACTCTGACCCTGTTTGGCCTGGTGTTGGCCATCGGTATCGTGGTGGACGACGCCATCGTGGTGGTTGAAAACGTGGAGCGGAACATTGAGGAGGGCCTGAAGCCCCAGGCCGCTGCTCATCAGGCTATGCAAGAGGTATCCGGCCCTATCATCGCCGTGGGGCTGGTGCTGTGTGCGGTGTTTATTCCCATGGCCTTCCTGTCGGGGGTGACCGGTCAATTCTATAGTCAGTTCGCGGTGACGATTGCCATCTCCACGGTGATCTCCACCATCAACTCGCTGACCCTATCGCCTGCGTTGGCAGCGATGCTACTCAAGCCCCATGACGCGCCCAAAGATCGCCTCACCCGAGTGATCGATAAGCTGTTCGGCTGGATTTTCCGTCCTTTCAACCGTTTCTTTAACGCCAGCTCCAACAAATACCAGGGCGGCGTGGCTCGCTCCCTGAAGCATCGTGGCGCGGTGTTTGTGGTCTACGCGCTGTTGTTGCTGGGCACCGGCGTGATGTTCAAGGCGGTGCCACCCGGCTTTATTCCAGTGCAGGACAAGCTTTATCTGATCGCGGGCGTCATTCTGCCGGAAGGCGCGTCGCTGGAGAGAACCGACCAGATGCTTCAGGACGTCGTGGACATCGCCATGGAGACCGAGGGCGTGGAGCACGCCATTGCCTTTCCCGGCCTGAACGCGCTGCAGTTCACCAATACCTCCAACACCGGGGTGGCCTTTCTTACCCTCAGCGCCTTTGGTGAGCGCAGCCTTAGCGCAGCGGAGATAAACGCCCGCATTAATCAGGGCATTGGCGGCCTGAAAGAAGGCTTCGCATTCTCCTTCATGCCACCGCCGATTCTGGGGCTAGGCAATGGGTCGGGCTTCCAGCTGTTCATCGAGGATCGCGGCAATCTTGGCTATGGGGCGCTGCAGCAGGCGGTGAACCAGCTCCAGGGGGCTATTTCGCAAACGCCGGGAATGGGCTTTCCGATCAGCAGCTATCAATCCAACGTGCCGCAGCTGGATGCCGAGGTGGATCGGCTGAGGGCCAAGGCTCAGGGCGTGCCGTTGACCGAGCTGTTCGACACTCTGCAGACCTATCTTGGCTCGACCTATGTGAATGACTTCAATCGCTTTGGGCGCACTTGGCAGGTGATCGCCCAGGCGGACGCTCCCTACCGGAGCAGCGTGGAAGATATCGCCCGCCTGCGCACCCGCAACGACCAGGGAGAAATGGTGCCTATCGGCACGATGGTGAACATCACGCAAACCTTTGGGCCAGACCCGGTGCTGCGCTACAACGGCTACCCAGCAGCAGACCTAGCCGGCGAATTTGACCCCCGCGTGCTTTCTTCCGCCCAGGCGATGGACGCCATCAACGCTCTGGCGGAAGAGGTGCTGCCGCCGGGCATGGCGCTGGAGTGGACTGACCTGAGCTACCAGCAATCCACTCAAGGGAATGCGGCGCTGGTGGTCTTCCCGCTGTCGATTCTGCTGGTATTTCTGGTGTTAGCGGCCCTCTACGAGAGCTGGACGCTACCGCTGGCGGTGATTCTGATTGTGCCCATGTCGATGCTGGCGGCGTTGATTGGTGTCTGGTTTGGTGGGGGTGACAACAACATCTTCGTGCAGGTGGGGCTGGTGGTGCTGATTGGCTTGGCGTGCAAGAACGCCATCCTGATCGTGGAATTCGCCCGGGAGCTGGAACTGCAGGGCAAGGGCATAGTGGAAGCAGCCCTGGAAGCCTGCCGGCTGCGGCTGCGGCCGATCATCATGACTTCGATTGCTTTCACCGCGGCGGTGTTGCCTTCGGTAATCGCTACCGGAGCAGGCGCCGAGGTAAGGGCGGCACTGGGTACGGCGGTGTTTGCCGGCATGATCGGCGTCACCCTGTTTGGCCTATTCCTCACCCCGGTGTTCTACGTGGCGCTGCGCAAGTTGTCAGGCCCACTGGTCAGCCATCACAGCACTTCTTTAGACGCCGATCAGGGTAATTTGCCTGAAGGTAGCCATGGTTAAAAACGTTTAGTTCTGCTATGAAAATCCACTGCTCCTCTTTCGCTAATCAATTGGGCAGTGGGTTTCCCCTTTCCGGTTAAACGGCTGCCTAATGGCGGTTTGGATAAGTAAATCTCAAATTCTAGTGTTTAGTTTTATGCATATTTTAATGTGCTTATTTTTTTTAAAATTACTTTTGGAGCGCCCGCTTAATGGTGCGCTTTAAAAATTTAACGTGGTGTTGAGAAAAACGCTATGGGGCATGAAAAAAATATTTCATTTATCCCTTGATAAAACGCTTTTTTTAGAAAAAAATGCTCAATAAGTTCGCCATGGGGAAATAAATTGCTTATTGATCGTTTCGATTTGAAAATTCTTGAACAGCTGCAGCGCGATGATACTCTTTCTATAGCACAGCTCGCAGAGGGGATTGGACTCTCTGTTACGCCATGCTGGCGGCGAATACAAAGACTGGAAAAAGACGGCGTCATTGAAAAAAGAATTGCCGTATTGAACCCTGAAAAGTTGAATCTTGGGCTCACCGTGTTTGTGATGGTTAAAACGGATAAACATAATCAGGCTTGGCTTAATGCATTTCAGGAAACCGTACAGGCATTTCCTGAAATTGTAGAGGTGAATCGCCTGGCAGGTGAGTACGACTACTTACTCAAGGTCATTACGCGTGATAACCAGTCTTATGACGCCTTTTATAAAAGGCTTATTGCGAGAATAGAGCTTAGTAATGTCACATCGTGCTTCTCAATGGAACAAGTCAAGAAAACCAACGAGCTCCCCCTCGGCGATCTCTCATGAGTGGATGCAGTGCCTGCAGAGCGGGGTGATTGGTGAAGGGCGTTTGATCCCTGGCCCGTTTGGCGCATGCCCCTTGCTCTATGCCGATTACACGGCATCGGGAAGGGCGCTAGAGATAGTGGAGCGCGCAATTCAGAAAGAAGTGCTGCCTCTCTACGCCAACACCCATACCGAAACCTCTTACACCGGCAAGATGACCACGCGGCTGCGGGAAGCCGCCCGCCAGGCCGTCGCGGAATCGGTCGGTGCCAATCACGAATATGCGGTTATTTTTGCTGGCGCCGGGGCGACAGCGGCGATAGATCGCTGCTGTCGGATCCTTGAGTTGACGCCTGAGCAGAGGACTTCGCAAGCGGCCAAGCCCGTGGTGTTTGTTGGCCCCTACGAGCATCACTCCAATGACCTGATGTGGCGAGAGTGCGATGTGGACGTGGTACGCATTCCGCTTGGCGGCCATGGCCTCCCTGATCTCATGGTGCTTGAACAGAAGTTGCAGGCCTATGCTCAACGGGATGTCAAAGTGGTAGCGTTTTCGGCCGCTTCCAACGTAACGGGCATTTTGACACCGGTGCACCAAGTGGCAAGGCTAGCGCATCAATACGGCGGCTTGGCTATCTTCGACTATGCGGCGAGCGGGCCCTATGTGAAGATCAATATGGCAGGCAGCGGCCACGATGATCACCTGGATGCCATCTTCCTATCGCCCCATAAGTTTGTTGGCGGGCCGGGCAGTTCCGGCGTATTGGTGATTCGAAAAGCCCTGTGCCGCAATGCCAAGCCATCCATAGCCGGGGGCGGCACAGTCTCCTATGTGACGGCGACCCATCACCGTTATGTGCGCAATGTTGAGCGCCGGGAGGAGGCGGGAACACCGAATATCCTGGGTGATATTCGAGCCGGGCTGGCGTTTCGTATTAAGGAAAGCGTTGGGATCGAGGCGATTGAGTCACGCGAGCAAGCGCTGGTAGCGATGGCCGTGGCACGCTGGCAAAAAGTCGCTAACGTGCGTCTGCTGGGGGCCCTTGATGTGCCCAGGCTGGCGATTTTTTCTTTCAACATTACTGCCGGTGGCAAGGCTATTCATCATAATCTGGTGGTTGCCATGTTGAATGACCTGTTTGGTATTCAGGCGAGAGGGGGGTGTTCCTGTGCAGGGCCTTATGGTCATGAACTGCTCGCCATTGATAGTGAGACCGCAGCAGAGCATGAAGCTTTAGTCCAAAAGGGTAGAAGCATATATCGCCCAGGCTGGGTAAGGCTCGGATTTAACTTCTTTTTTAGTAATGAGACGGCTAACTATATAATATCTGCAGTCGAGTTTATTGCCCGTTTTGCGCCGGTATTGCTGAAATTATATTCCGTCGATGAAGCCACCGGTGTCTGGGTCGCTCAGTATCAGGAACGGCCTACTCAGCCTGAGGCGCCAGTGACACCACAACTGTTGGATACGCTTTTGCATCAGGACGCTTTAACAGAACCAGCCGAGACGCAGGAATCCGTGGATTGTTTTGCCCGAGCGCTTGCGTTGGTCGAACAGGCGAAAGTCCTTCCTTTACCCGCCAGCCGTCACGATGACGACGTACCCGTTCGCTGGTTCTGGTGGCCCCATGAAGCAGACCAGGCTGATGCACTATATTGCCATTAACGAGAATTGTTTCTCTGATGAGAATCAACAGATTATTCTCGCGGTGGGTTCACCCTGCCAGCCATCCCCAAAGTTGATGATAGAGCGGAATGCCAATTAGCACATTGAAGGGGAAGGTGAGTCCCAGTGACGCCAGCATGGCAAGGCCAATGTTGGCGTCTGGAATCGCGGCACGAATAGCCACAGGCGCGGCAATGTATGACGCGCTGGCAGTAAGACTCGCCAGAATAACCGCGGAGCCTGCGGGTAGCCCAAGCCAGTACGCCATCATCAAACCTAAGCAGGAGAGAGCAATGGGCGCTGCCATAGCAAAGATGATTAGGCGGCTGTGCCCCCAGCGCAGGCTGCGCAGTGTCTCTGCCGCGACCAGACCCATCTCCAGCAGAAACAGCGCCAAAATACCCTTGAAGGCGTGGGTATATAGGCCAGTCACCGATTCGCCTGCATTCGGGCCGTAAAGCCAGCCAATCAGAACACCGCCTACCAGCAGAATAACGCCGCGATTGGTCAGGGTTTCGTGCCATAGGCCCGCGGCCGAGCTGGTTGTGCCATTACGGCTAAAACGCCGGTAAATCATCAGCCCCAGCATAATGGCTGGAAGCTCCAGCAACACCAGGTAAAGGGTGACTTGCCCGCCGGTCACCAGGTTATGCGCTTCGGTATACGCTAGTGCAACAGCAAAAGTACCGGCACTCACCGAGCCATAGTGGGCCGCGAGACTGGCGCTGTCGGCAATAGACAACCGTACTAGGTAGCGGCCGACCGGAAAGATAACCAGCGGAATAATGATCCCCAATAATGTGACACCGGCCAACTCGATAAGCAGTGAAAGGCTCAAGCTGCCGTGCAACGCCATGCCGCCTTTAAGGCCGATGGTGAGCATCAGCAGTAGGCTTAGTATGTCGTAAGCGGCTTTGGGAATGCTGAGATCAGAGCGCACCACACCGGCCACCACACCTAGCACAAAGAACATGACCACAATATCCGGCACGGAAGATCTCCTTTACAGGGTTTTAAAGCGGCTACTTTAGCGACCTAAAGAGATTGATGAAAACAAATAAACTTTATACAGTCATAGATAATTATCTATGGTGTAAAGGATGAAAGTACGACAACTGACCTTCCGCCTGCTGCAGGTTTATGCCGACGTGGTACGCACAGGCTCGATTACCGCCACCGCGAATCGGCTCCACCTGACTCAACCTACGGTGTCTCAGCAGTTGAAACGGCTGCGGGAAATTGTCGGTGAACCTATTGCGCGCCAGGAGGGTGGTCGCGTGGTGCCCACTGAAGTCGGACAAGCGCTCTATCAGCTAAGCCAGGACTTACTCAGCCGTGCCGATGTGTTTAGCCAGTATCTGGGCGAATACAACCGGGGTGGCCGCGGCCATTTTAGTATTGGCCTGGTCAACACAGCCCAGTACGTGCTGCCCCGTCTTTTAGGGCCCTTTAGCCAGGCTAACCCGCAGGTAGACGTCACGGTGGAGATCGGTAACCGTCAGCAGATGCTTAATCGCTTTGAGCGTCACGAAGACGATATCTATGTCTTTAGCCACCCGCCCAGCGATGACGCGGTGCTCGCCGCGCCTTTTCTGAGCAACCCGCTGGTCGTCGTGGGGCCGACGGATTGCCGTTGGGCAGGCATGGAGGGCCTCACCATGGCGTCTCTCAAAAATGAGCGATTCCTACTGCGCGAACCGGGATCCGCGACCCGGCATACCTTTGATGCCTGGTTATACAGTGCGGGTATCGAGCTGCGCTCCACTCAGCAGATCGCTAGCAACGAGGCGATCCGGCTTGCAGTGGCATCGGGAATGGGGTTGGCAGTGCTGTCGCGACATGTGGTTGCGGACTCCCCTAAAGGTGTTCAAGAGCTGCCCTTGCAGGATTTTCCGCTGAAAAGCCGCTGGCACTTTGTGGTGCGTCGGGAGCGTCGCTTACCGCCCGCCGCCTATCGCTTTTTGAGCTTTGTGCAAGGCTCGCTGGCTCAAGCGTTTGACGAACCCGAAGGCGAATTGGCCGTGGCTGAACTGCTGCAAGCCTTAAAGGATGAGCGCTGACACGTTGACTTGCTAACAGCGTCAATCCCTCCCGTTGAAGGCGCCGGATAACCTATGCGCTAAAATGTTAAGAGAGAGCTTAAAAAGAACTTAAAAGAGAGCTGAAGACCGCACGTGGTTCATGCAGTCGCGCTTCGATACTCATGTTGAGTAACCGCTGCAAACGGAGGTAACTATGCTGCTCAAAGGATCATGTCACTGCCAGGCCGTGACGTTCAATGTAAGGTCTCAGCATCCCTATCCATTCAACCGTTGTTACTGCTCTATTTGCCGTAAAACGGCGGGCGGTGGCGGCTATGCCATCAACCTCAGCGGTGATAGTAAAACCCTAAATGTGAGTGGCGATGAGCACATCTCGGTCTATCGAGCGGTCATCGATGGCGTGCAAAGCACGGGCGAGCGGCATTTTTGCAAGCATTGCGCCACGTCGCTATGGGTTTACGATCCCGACTGGCCCGAGCTTGTGCACCCTTTCGCATCAGCAATCGATACACCACTGCCGACACCACCCAAGCGAACACACATGATGTTGGGAAGCAGGGCGGATTGGGTGGAGGTAAATGCGCAGTTCCAAGACAAATGCTTTGATGAGTACCCGGATGAAAGCCTTGCTGAGTGGCACCAGCGCCTGGGGTTGGAACGCTAGGGCTAGAGGGAGGGGGCCCGCTTGTTTCATAAGGTATCTGTACTAACCTTCTATACGAGCTCCGCAGGGAGCTCAGAGTGCAACTTGTAACTGATGTTCAGGTGACAGGTTGTGCATTCGTTGTATAAAAGGAGGTTAGGAAGATGGAATTTGAAAAATATAAGTCGTGTATCGAAGCGTGCAATATCTGTGCGGTTTATTGTGAATCTTGCGCCACTGCCTGCTTAAAGGAAGATGATGCAAAAATGATGGCCGAGTGCGTTCGTCTAGATCGCCAATGTGCTCAAATATGCCGTTTAGCGGCGTCATTCATGGCACAGGGTAGTGAATACGCCAAAGATATCTGCCGGATATGTGCTGATATTTGCAAGGCTTGCGGTGATGAGTGCTTCAAGCACGACGCCAAGCATTGTCAAGAGTGTGCCAAAGCGTGTCTGCATTGCGCTGATGAATGCACTGCTATGGCTGCCTAATATATTTAAAAACAGAAAGTTAACTACCTTAACTGAGCTAGCCAGCTTCCTATGCACACAGGAGGCTGGCTTTTTTATTGGCGGTAGCTGTTTGCTCTGACGGCGTATTCTGTCGCTGCCCTGGATAGAACTTTAGTGCAGGAGGAGGCACCAGAAATTCTGGAATCACTGCGCCCGTATGGCTTTTAACCTCCACTCGGCTACACTTTTTATGGGCCAATTGGCCCTATACCTCGAAAAGGAGGGCGTGCTATGCATATTGCAAAAGAAGACATTCCAGTCCAGATAGACTTACCCGGAGCAGTCGCCCGACAACAAAAGGATTTTGGTGATGTAACAGGGTTTGGGAAGATGGGTGCTGAGTATTTCTCATTTGGCAACGGTACTGATATCACCGATTTGTTGCACGGCCTGGAAGGGGATAGTTGTCAAAGCCCGCACTGGGGTTATGTAGTAAAAGGCTCCATTACCGCGTTGTATTCCGATCACACAGAGGAAACTTCTCGAGAAGGCGACATGTTTTACTGGCCTCCTGGGCATAGCGTTCGGGCGGAAGAAGATACGGATATCGTGATGTTCAGCCCTCAACATGAGCATGGCCTAGTCATTGACCATATCAAACGCAAAACGGCTAGTTAATCCTTGCCTAAGGCTTTGGGGCTGCGCTGTCTCTATTGACGCAGCTCCTCACAAGCACAGGATAAAATAGAGTCGTACCGACATTGCAGACACTATCTTCAGAAAAAAGCCTTCATCAACATCAGGCTTGCTTTCAAGGCTTCAAGCACATGAGCTTTTAGTTTTACCGCCCCTGTATTGTAATATTGAGTGGCTTAACGGTGGCGGTGCCGATAAAGCCACCAGATATCAAAACCAAACGAATAGGTTAAAGATATCAATGCGCTAATGGCCAGCAGGCTGGCGACAAGGTGCGAAGTAAGCGGTGTTAATGCCAGCAGCAGTGCGACTACTTGCCAAACACACACCGCCTTGCGGCGATAGCTTGCAAACAGCGGCTGTGAGAGCCACGGGAACTGCCAACTGGCAGCGATAAACAGGTAGCGCATCCCGCCGATTAACAGTACCCAAACGCCCAGTGACTCCAGCCGCAGCAATCCCGCACAAAGCAGTAAAATCAGTAGGGCATCCAACTCCATATCAAAGCGGGCACCGAACGGTGTGTGGCTTTTGGTGCGCCTGGCAATCCAGCCGTCAACGCCATCCAGCAGTAGGGCGAACACCGCGATAGCCAGCCACTGGCCTATAGCCCCTGTAAACGTATTATCGGCGAGCGCGCCCGCTACCAGGGCAACCAATACCGCACGGGCCAGCGTGACCCGGTTTGCCCACCCCAGTGAGCCGTAGGGCCAGAAAAATATGATCAGGGTGGATATAACGGTGTAGAAGGCAATGGCCACCCCCCAGTTAGCCGGCGTCGCCATTAATAGTGGCAGGCCTTTGCCCACGGCGATTAGCAGCAAGCCGGCCAGCAGTAGCTCTGCAGCGCTGTAAAGCCGCTTGGGCTGGGGTGAAAGGGAGGCATTAGTGAAAAGCGGCATGGTCTCTCACGAAGCGGCGTTGCTATCCGCAGTTAAAATAAATGATGCAACTATTTTTATATGTACCATTCTTGTAGAAGAAGGTAGGGTTGTCCATATGATCAAGAGTTTGACGGATTAGTTGCAACTGGTTAATCGAATATTTTCTTTTCACCCGCTACGCTGAAGATGGTGAACCATTGAAAACTGTTCTGCCTAGGGCCATACAATATGCGGTCAATCATTATGGTAAGTGGCCGGGCAAGAGGCTAAGACACACAGGGTCTCCCTTAGTCTTAACTTGCAGCCTAATGGTGCCACGCCACATTCAACGGAATGAAACAGAGCCCAGACTATGTGGGCTCGTAACGAAAAGGAACGCTCATGTCGGCGCCTGACGAGGTTGGCGAAACTTCCTATGATTGCCCAAAAAACTGGGCCGATGCCTTCTGGGTGACTCACCCAGCACAGGGCGAGTTGCGGCGTGAACAGCTTACTACGCCCGCTTCAGACGAGGTGTATGTGCGCACCTTGTACAGCGGTATCAGCCGCGGCACCGAGTCGCTGGTGTTCAATGGCCGCGTGCCTGAAAGCGAATTTTCGCGCATGCGGGCTCCCTTTCAGTCGGGGGAGTTCCCTGCCCCGGTTAAGTATGGCTACTGTAGCGTTGGTCGCGTTGAGCAAGGGCCAAGCGCTCTACTGGATAAAACCGTTTTCTGCCTGTTTCCCCATCAGGATCGCTACATTGTGCCTGCTTCGGCGGTGCTCGAAGTGCCCGCCAATGTACCTGCGAAACGCGCCGTATTGGCTGCTAATATGGAAACCGCCATTAACGGCGTGTGGGACGCAGAGCCCATGCTGGGTGAACGAATCTGTGTGATTGGCGCCGGTGTTGTCGGTGCACTGGTGGCTTATCTGTGCGCCCAGGTGCCCGGTGTGACCGTCCAGTTGGTCGATATTAATTCAGAGCGTCGCCCATTGGCCGAGAAACTGGGTGTGGCTTTCGCTACGCCTGAACAAGCCTCCCTTGACCAAGATTGTGTGATCCACGCCAGCGGCCAATCAGCGGGTTTACGCCAAGCGCTTGAATTAGTCGGTAGTGAAGGGCGCATTATTGAAATGAGCTGGTTTGGCGAGGGGGATGTTGCCATTCCGTTGGGCGGTGCTTTCCACTCTCAGCGACTAACCCTCAAGGCCAGCCAAGTCGGCCAGCTACCGTCCAAACTACGCCCCCGCTGGGACTACCAACGCCGCCTTCGGTTAGCGCTGAGCCTGCTGGTGGACGAGCGGTTGGATGCCTTGATCAGCGGCGAAAGTGAATTCGCGCAGCTACCAACGCTGGCCCCTAGGCTGTTTGGCCGCGGCAGCGTTGAACTCTGTCACCGCCTGCGCTATCCCGTATAACTCATTTGCTCATTTTTTGGAGACGCTATGTTTCGTTTATGTGTTCGTGACCACTTTATGATCGCCCACAGTTTTAATGGCGAGATCTTTGGCCCCGCCCAGCGCACCCATGGCGCTACCTACGTGGTGGATGTGGTCTTTCAGCGTCCTGAGCTGGATGAGGATGGCCTGGTGATCGATATCGGCCTGGCTAGCGAAACGGTGAAGGCAGTCCTCGCCGGTTATAACTTCAGCAACCTGGATGAAGTGCCTGAGTTCGCGGGTAAAAACACCACTACCGAGTTTATGGCCAAGGTGATCTTCGACCGGCTCGCTAAGGCGATCGGTGAGGGCAAAATGGGCACCACTGCTCAAGGGCTTACCCATATGGAGGTCAAGCTGCATGAATCCCATGTGGCCTGGGCCAGCTACGAAGGCGCGCTATGAGTCGGCGTTTTACGTTAATCGTTGCCGGTGACCCTGCTCAACGCACCGGCGGCTATATCTACGATGCGCATATCGTCTCGGCCTTACGTGACCAGGGCTGGGCGATTAATGTTGTCGGCTTGGCGGGTACCTTTCCTGACGCGGATGCCGAGGCAGCCGCAGCCCTTGCCCAGGCACTTAATGCGCTACCCGATCATGGGGCGGTAGTCATTGACGGCTTGGCCATGGGCGCATTGCCCGAAATAGTGGCTCAGCATGCCCAGCGGCTGGATATCACTGCCTTGCTGCATCACCCCTTAGGCGATGAATTGGGCCTGAACGAAGCCGATCAGCAGCGTTTTCATCGCAGTGAGTTAACCGCGCTTGCCCCCGTGGCGCGGATTGTTGTCACCAGCCACTTTACCGCCCGACGCTTGCCCGAGCTGGCTGCCCACTACGCTCTACCCCTAAACGCTAATGTAACAGTGGTTGAGCCGGGCGTAGCCCAGGCGCCGATCAGCCCTGCAGCAGAACCCGATGAAAACCTACGTTTGCTGTGTGTGGCAACGCTAACGCCGCGCAAGGGGCAGGATGTGCTGGTGCAAGCGCTGGCGGGCGTTGCCGGTGATCACTGGCAGTGTGACTGCTACGGCGGCGCACGTGACCCTGAGTTCACTCGGCGCGTAGAGCAACTGATTGAGCAGAACGGCTTGCAGGCCAGCGTGCACCTGCATGGCGAGTGCGATAGCGAGACGCTGGAAGCGGCTTATCGTGGGGCCCACGCGCTGGTGCTGCCCTCCTGGTATGAAGGCTACGGCATGGTGGTCACCGAAGCCCTCGCTCACGGCCTGCCGGTGATTACCACCACTGGCGGGGCGCTTCGCGATACCTTGCCGGAAGGTGCAGGGTTAAACGTTGAGCCGGGCGATGCTGACGCTCTTCAAGACGCGTTGAGTCGCTTTTGCCATGATGCCAAGTTGCGCCAAAAACTGCGCCAGGGAGCTGCCCTGGCCCGCGACGGTCTTAGCGACTGGCAGCAGTCGGGTGTTGAGTTCGCCACGGCGTTAACCGCGCCAATCGATGCCCCGACTTTGCGCGCAGGCAGCCAGTTTGCGTCCGATTGGCTAACGCTGCGAGAGGCGGCAGATGTCGCTTCCCGCAGCCAGCGCCTTGCGGGGCTTGCTGCGGAGTGGCTGAGCACGCGCAACCCAACGCCACTGATCGCGGATCTTGGCTGTGGCCGGGGCAGTAATATGCGCTTTCTGGCCCCGCGCCTGAGCGGCCAACAGCGCTGGAAACTGATTGATCACGACGCCATCTTGTTAGCCCAGGCGCGCCAGCGAGCCGCTGGGTTAAGTGATCGTCAAGGGCAGCCCGTGGCGGTGGAGACTCACTGCGTATCGCTTGAACCGCTTGCCGATGTGCCGCTCGATGATGCGCATCTGGTGACCGCCTCGGCGCTGCTGGATTTGGTTTCCCAGCAGTGGATTGATGCCTTGGTGGCCAGCATTGCCGAGCAGCAGCAGGCGCTGCTGATAGCACTTAGCGTGACCGGCGAGTGGCATTTTATCGACCTGCAAGGCGCGCCGGTACTGGATGATGAAGATCACTGGCTGCGGGCCATGTTTATTGCCCATCAGCAGCGCGATAAGGGCTTGGGTGATGCGTTGGGCGGTCAGGCCCACCAGGCGTTAGTCAGCGCGCTAGAGGCAGCCCATTATCGCGTTGAACAAGCGGAAACGCCGTGGCTACTCGCCGCGGATAGCCACGCTCAGCAGCCGCTAATGATGGCGCTGCTTGAGGGCTGGGCCGAAGCCGCCACCGAACAAGCCCCGCAAGCCTCAGCACGTATTGCCACTTGGCTGCAACTGCGTCAGCAAGCAGTGGCCAATGGCGAACTGGGTATTAGGGTAGGGCACCGCGATCTGTTTGCGACGCCTCTTTTTGCTAAGCCCAGGGAAGAGGCTTAAGCCTATGAGGCCTGTTCAGCGGATGTTCAGTGTTTCTAGAAGCATAGGCTTGCAAAGCCCATGGCTACGTCGCGTGGTGGTCAGCATGGCATTGCTGGGTGCGGTGGCGCTGTGGGTTGAGCCCCAGGCTATCGTAGCAGAGGTGCAGGGCTTCTCCGCTGAGTGGGTCGTGCTGGCGTTATGCATCAGCACGCTACAGATTATGCTCTGCGCCTGGCGCTGGCAGTTTACTGCCGGGCTTATTGATGTGCCGCTGCGGTTTGCTTACGCCCTGCGTGAATACTACTTGGCGCTGCTGGTCAATCAGCTGTTGCCCGGCGGGGTATTAGGCGACGCCGGGCGGGCGCACCGCCATGCCACTCAAGCGCAGTCTAGGGGCCGCGCTTGGCGAGCGGTGATTATCGAGCGCGCCTCGGGGCAGGTCGCCGTGGTAGTGCTAACGCTAACGGCGCTGCTGTTTTCACCGCTCTGGCATACCGCGCTGGGTGGGTCAGTGATTACGGCGGTGGGCTTAAGCGTGATGGTAGGCCTTGCGCTGGCCATCGTCAGCGGCCTGCTGCTGCGTCAACGTTTTAGCCACTGGCTGACCAGACTGCCGAGCTGGTGCCAAGCCCTGGCTCGTGATGTACGGCGTGGCCTGTTCCAGCACGGCGTATGGCCCCTACAGTTGCTGTCATCGTTAGCGATTGTGCTGAGTTATGGCCTGGTCATGGTGTGCGCCGCCAGGGCGATTGGCGTTGAGCTACCGGCGCTGCAAGTGCTCGCGCTTACCCCGGTATTGCTGCTGGCCATGCTGATTCCGTTTTCGGTGGCTGGATGGGGGCTGCGCGAAGGCGCCGCTGCCGGTGTCTGGACGCTGGTAGGCCTGCCGTCCGCCCAAGGGGTGGCAGTCTCGTTGGCTTACGGTGTGCTGGTGCTGTTGGCGAGCCTACCGGGTATTTGGGTGGCGCTGAGCCGGCGTGAAAAAGCCCACCCGTCAGGCGGTGGTATCCCGCAGTCGCAGGTCGAACAGCGTGTCGTCGCCGCAGCGGAAAGTTCGCGAGGGCGGGCGCAGCGCACTCTCAAGGGTCTCAATGGGCGTCATTTTAAGCCCTGGCCTGCCGGAGCCAATCAGCAGCGGGGCCACCAGCAGGTGCAGTCGGTCAACGGCGCCTGCTTCGATAAATTGAGACACCGTAATGCCGCCACCTTCAATCAGCACCCGGGGCAATCCTTTGCCAGCGAGCAGAGTGATGACGTCGTGTGGGTTGAACTGGCCGCTGGCATTCAGCGGCAATACGCAACGTTCAACGTGGGCCAGGCTCGTTGTCGCCTGCCACTCAGGCCCCAGAACAGGCCCCACAATATGCAGCGTTGGGGCGCTATCGGTATTCAGCAGTGCCAGGTCATTGGGAATACGGCCTCGCGGATCCAGCACCACCCGCGTCGGGTGAGTGCCGCTAACGTGACGCACGGTCAACTGCGGGTTATCGGCGCTGGCGGTGCCCGCACCGACCACCACCGCGTCGACCAAAGCGCGCAGGCGGTGCAGGTGAACCAAACTTTCATGACCGTTGATGTAGTGGGAGTGGCCGCTTTCTGTGGCAATGCGGCCATCCATACTCTGCCCCAGTTGTGCTACTACCCAGGCCGGTCTACTGGCCAGCGGGGTCAGGCAATCGAGCAATTCTCGCGCCTCAGCGACGACCGGCTTGGCCGTATGCCACTCGCCGGTTGGCGTCAAGGTTATCGCTGCATCGCAAGAGTGCCGATGACGCAACGCCAACAGCCATTCCCAGGCATCGGCCAGCGCAATAGTGTTGACATGGGGTTCGGGCATGACGCCTCCGTGCTAAAAAATCCGTCTCATCATGCGGGTGCTACTTGGTCAAGAGCAAGCAGTTCAGGGCAACCATTAGTTCAGTTTAAAACAAATAGCTCAGCGCAAGCGTGCGCCATCCCCCTCGTAAGGAAGCCTGGAGGCCTACATGTACCAGATTGAACGCGCTATTTTCGATATTCGACGTGGCTTGCCCGTGGTGGTAAATGCTGGCGAGCAACGTTTGCTCGTGCAGGCGTTGGAAGGCAGTGAGTCAGTTGAAGCGCTTGCCCTGTTAGCGGGCGAGCGACCTTCTCTGGTGCTTACCCGTCACCGTTTGGCGGCGATGGGTATGAACTTAACCGCTGAGGCTGCCAGCCTGCCGCTGGCCGCCCACGTTAGCACCGATGAACTGCATCGTCTGGCCACTTCGGAAACGTTCTCGCAACCCGCTGGTGGGCTACTCAGTGGCTTGAAACCCGCAGGGTTAGCCGAGCGGGGCGCGGTGACGCTGATGCGCCGTGCTCTGCTGGTTCCTGCAGCGCTGTGTGCCTTTGTTAGCGAAGAGGCCACGGCGGGTATAGAACAGCAATTGGCAGCAGGGCGACTGCTGCAGGTCACCGCTGAAGACGCTGAGCAGTGCCTAGCCGGGGCGCCGGGTATGCTCAAACGGGTAAGCGAAGCGAATATTCCCCTTGAGGATGCTGCCGACAGCCGCTTTGTGCTCTTCCGGGAGCCGGATGGCCTGCGCGAGCACGTTGCCGTGGTGATCGGTAAGCCGGAGCGCTGGGAAGGTGCGGTGCCGCTGCGCCTGCATTCGGCGTGTTTAACCGGCGACCTGTTTGGCAGCCTGCGCTGCGATTGTGGCGAGCAGTTGCGCAATGCCGTGGCGGATATTCAAGCCATGGGCGGTGGTGTACTGCTCTATTTGGCGCAAGAGGGCCGGGGCATTGGTTTAGCCAATAAGTTGCGCGCCTACACCTTGCAAGATGGGGGCTTGGATACCGTGGATGCGGATCAGGTACTCGGTTTTGGCGACGATGAGCGCCAGTACGCGGTGGCGGTGGATATGCTCAATGCGCTCGATATTGATCAGGTTCAACTGCTGACCAACAACCCGTTGAAGATGGAAGCGCTGCGCCAGGGGGGCATTGAGGTGGTCTCACGTCAGGCGCTGTATGGCAGTGTTACCGACCATAATCAGCGCTACCTGAATGCCAAAGCAACCCGTGGCGGGCACTTGTTGGAAGACGTGTTAAGCGATCAGCGCTGAACGCAAAACGGCCACGAGCTAAAGCTGTCTTCCATTGATAAAGCGGTTTTAGTTGGTCAGTGGCGGTAGGTGGGCGGTTTCTGTCACCACTGCCGCTAACTGACGAGCATAGTGCTGCACCAACCGCTCGCCTAATTCAGCGCTGGCGTGGCTGGCATCCCCGGCCACGCCCTGGGCACTCAGGTCTTCCGCCAACCAAGCAAATGCTGCGGCCCCTTCGGCACTGACTAATGCATCACCTTGGGGCGCCGCGGGCGGTGCCGCTTGGTAGCCGTCTAGCTGTACCAGAGTGGGGGCTAAATAGCGCATCATCGCGGTTTCGAGCAGTCCACCGTGCAAACCGTAGCGCAATTCGTCGGCATCAATAGCCGCTTCCAAAGGCGGTAGGCGGGTATAGGTGGCCTTGACCACGCGCATGGCATGCCGCCGCCGCAGGGTTAACCCCGCTAGATCCATCACCGCTTTATTGCCGCCGTGGCTGTTAAGCAGCACCAGGCGGCGAATGCCTGCCCTGGCTAAACTGTCGCCGTAGGCTTCTAGGGTGGCAATCGCCAGCGGAGCGGGCAGGCTGAGTGTGCCGGGAAAACTGGCATGCTCGTCGCTGGCTCCGACCGCAATCGGTGGTAGGCAGATAACGTTCAGGTTCGGATCTAGCTCCTTCAGCATAGCGGCCTGCAGTCCCTCGCCAATGGTCAGGTCGGTGGCTAGCGGGAGGTGAGTGCCGTGCTGTTCAATGGCGCCGAGTACCAGTACCGCTACCGGGTCGTGCTGAGCGAATTCGGCTAACTGTGGAGCGGTCAGGGTTTGCCAGTGGTGAATCATTGCGTGACGTGCCTATAGGGGTATTCAAAATAATCAAAGTAAATTCAACAGCAGCGGATGGTCTGAGCGACAGGCGTAAAGATCCCCAGAGGGCAGGTCTTCGGCCCCTGCACTTAGCCACTCGCTAATCGCTTGCGGCGTTTGCCACTCGGCCCAGCGGAATTGCCGCTGCTCACCGGCCACCACATTATAACGGTACTCGCCAAGGCGGCTTAAATGGCTCACGCAGGCGTGACTTACCTCTAATGTACCGCCTACAAACTCCACCGAAAGCGCCGCCACCGGGCAGCTTAGCCCGGCTAGAACCTCCGCTTCAAAACCCTCAACGTCGATTTTGATAAAGCTAGGTTCGCCGTACTCGTCAATTAACGCATCCAGCGTGGTCACCGGCACGCGTAATTGTTGTTCCCAGCGTACTTGGCTAAAACCTGGGTTGCGTTGGCCAATCTGCTCACGCCATTCGGTGGCAAGCGTGGCGAGGGTTGGGTTACTGGGGCTAATCGCGATCTCGGCGAAGCCCGCCGTTGGGCCAGCCGCCACTGGCAGCAGGGTGATAGTCGGCGGCTTCACCAGGCGTTTAAACCACTTGGCGAGGTCGGGCTGGGGCTCTAACGCCACCACCCTGGCGCCCAGCGCATGAAAAGCCGTGCTGCGGTCACCTAGGTGGGCGCCAATATCAAAAGCGATATTGCCGGGCTGAATAAACGGTTGATAAAGTCGTTTTAGCCCCCGCTGGCGCCCCGGCCGCCAATAAATAAACAGCGAGCGGGCTAGCCCACCCGCGCTACGCAGCCGTTGCAGTGCCATGCGCCGCATTAGCTGGGCTCTCTGAATGGGCGTGCCTTTATCCGCACAGACGCTGGCGATATAGGGAGTGCTTTATCAGTGCTATTGGTCATCGGGATACCACACGTAATTCCAGGTTTCGCTAATCGGTTCTCCGTTTAAGGTGAGCCTTAGGCGAACATCACTGGGCTGGTCGCTAGCGGGCAGCCGGAAACTAGCCCGCCAGCCATTGTCGTCAGGTAACGCGGTGACCTGAGGCAACAGAACCTCACCGGGTTGGGAACTGATAGCTAACTCCACGGGCTGGTCGGCGCTAATATCCGCTAACGCTCCGCCCTGAAAATCGACGATAAATTGGCGTTGATCTTGTGAAGGGGAGTCCGCTTGCCCCGGCACGCCTGCGCTGCCATGACGAGTGCGAATGGCACGGCCAAGGTTATGCGCGTCAGGCTGGGTATTCAGCGTATGGGTGAGGTAGTGCAGGCGGCGGGACTCGCCTGCATCTAGCGTGTCGTCCGCGACCCAATAGGCGACGATATTGTCGTGGGTCTCATCGGGGGTAGGAATCTCGACTAGCTCCACGTGACCCGGTCCCCACTTATCCAGCGGGACAACCCACTGGCTGGGGCGGCGGTGGTACTGGGCTTCGGTGTCCAAATAGCGATTAAAGTCACGCTCCCGCTGCATCAAACCAAAGCCTTGGGGAGAGTCGTCGATAAAGGCCGATGTATGTAAGTGAGCCGGGTTGCTCAGCGGGCGCCAGATCCATTCGCCGCTGCCGGTATGCATCAGCAGACCGTCGGAGTCGTGCACCTGGGGGCGAAAATCGTCCGGCCGTTCGCGGCTTGCTTCACCGTAAGTGAACATACTGGTGAGCGGGGCGACGCCAAGCTTGGCAATATCTTCCCGGGCAAATAGTTCGGCTTCTACTTCAACCTGGGTGTTTTCGCCGGGTTGGATGATAAACCGGTAGGCTCCGCTAACTGAAGGGCTGTCCATTAACGCCAACAGCTCAATCTGTTTGGCATCAGCGTCGGGTTTATACAGCCAAAACTCGCGGAATGCTGGGAACTCTTCGCCTTCAGGGGAGGCGGTATCGATCGCCAGCCCCCGGGTCGAAAGCCCGTAAGCCTGTCCCTGCCCAACGATGCGAAAATAACTGGCGCCGAGAAACACGCCAAACTCATCGTCGTATTCGTTGCTGTTAAGGGGGTAGTGAAGACGAAACCCTGCGTGGCCGCTGCCGGTTAAGTCTTGCTCTTTCAGCGTCGCGGCATTGCCATCGTAGGTATAATCCTGTGCTGAAAAGGGCAGCGGCGCTACCGTATCGTTGTCGATAACGTTCAAGGTAATCGGGGTTTGAAACAGAAAGCCGCTGTGAAATAGCTGCAAGCTAAAGGGGCTCTCATCTTTCCAGTAGGCGTGTTCTGGGTTAAAACGGATTTGCCGGTAGGTATCGTAGTTAAGATCCCGTAACACCTGGGGCAGTGTTTCTTCCGGGGCTTGATAAGCTTCTTCGGCCAGCTGTTGGGCGCGTTCAATGACCATGCTGAAATGTTGATCGTCTTCGGCAAGCGCCGGTAAGGCTAGCGTGCAACTGAGTAAAACTATCCATTTATCGGCCCGCCACCTACCAACCAGCCTTCTAGCAACCAGCTTTCTAGCAAAATAGTTACAACGCATACGCGAAATCCTTTCCGGTGAAGGCCTGCAAAACGCATGATCAAGCAAAGCGTGAAATTTTTACACAATAACTATACGATAAAATATTATAGTACATGATTGTTGTGTTTTTCAGCAGCCTTATTCCTTGCTCTCTTGTCTTGCGACTGGGTACAGCTTTGCTTTGAGACTAAAGGTTATATCTTTGAAACTGTTCGCTAAAGCAGGCACACAGAGGGTGCAATGAGTCGATTATTACTAACGCTGCTAATGCTGAATCTCCTACTCATCGTGCCACTTTGGTGGCGCTTTGGCGATATCAGTACACACCTGCTCGCTTGGGAGGCGCTGATCATCACGCCACTCATGCTACTGCTTCCCGCTGGAAAAGCGCGCCGCATCGTGGCGATTGGGCTGGTCAGTTGGGTGATGCTGGCAACCGCCGCGAATCTTGGCACTGCCGCCACCCACATGGCCTTTGCCCGGCCACTTAATCTCTATCTTGACGTACCTTTGCTGCGCTCAATTTATCACCTATTAGTAGGTAATGTAGGCCAACTGTTGGCAGTTTGCGCAATGCTGGTAGGAGCGGCCGTGCTAATCGCCATTACCCTGGGTCTGGCGCGCCTGCTGCTTCCACCTATCGCTTACTCGATCAAACGGCTGCCTGGAGCGGCCGCATTAACGCTGCTGGTTATTGCCACCACCTGCGCGGCGCTTGAACTCAATGGGGTGCGGCTGGTCGATAGCGCGCGGTTGCCGATGGTGAACACTACGCGCTTTCAGTGGCAGCAAATGACCGATACCCACGCTGCACGCCTCGCCTTTACCGCCCAGCTGGAAGCCGCACCGTTGGAAGCCCAGCCGCTACCGGGGCTTGAGGGCCGCAACGTACTGCTCACCTTTATTGAGTCCTACGGTATCTCGGCGCTGGAAAAACCACGCTATGCAGAGGTTCTGCTGCCTACTTTAGCTGAGATGCAGCAGCGGTTAGGCGAGCGTGACCTCCACGTGGTTTCTGGTCTGATGGCGTCGCCGATTAGCGGTGGGCAGTCCTGGCTGGCCCATGCGACGGCCCTCAGTGGCCGCTGGATCGATAATCAGCTGTGGTATCAGTTGATGTTAGACAGTGGTCACTCGACGTTAATCGATGATTTTCGCGCTACCGGCCAACGCACCCTTGCTGTGATGCCCGCCATTACCATGGCGTGGCCTGAAGGGGAGGCCTATGGTTTCGATGAAATTGCCGCAGCGAGAGATATCGCCTACGCCGGGCCCGCACTGAACTGGGTCACCATGCCGGATCAATTCACCCTCGATTACACCCAGCGTTACTTGCTAGGCGAGACGCCGGTGTTTGCCCAATTGGCACTGATCTCCAGTCATGCCCCCTGGACGCCGATCCTGCCGGTACTGGATGATTGGTCGTCCATTGGTGATGGAGGTATTTTCGCCCCCTGGGAAGACGCAGGTGATCCGCCCGAAGTATTGTGGCAGGAGGTGGAGCGTATTCGCGATCACTATGCCTGGTCTGTTGACTACGCTGTGAAAGTCACTGGCCGCTGGGCTGAACGCGTAGTGGATGATAATACCCTGATGATTGTGCTGGGCGACCATCAGGCCGCGCCGTTGATTACCGGCGACGAGGCCAGCGCGGCCGTCCCGGTGCATATTATCAGCGGTGACCCGGCACTATTGGCGCCTTTTATAAAGCGCGGCTTCGTTCCCGGCACCCTGCCTGCGCTCGAACAGGCGAGTACTGCGCCCAGGATGAGCCAACTTCGCCACTGGTTGCAGGCTGATTTTGGTGAGTTAACGGATGTTGACGACAGCGATAACGATGAGTGACGAGCGAATTACCACAGCCAACTGGCGGGACGTGCAGGGGGTTGGCCCTTGCGCACACTGATCCAGCCGAGCACGCAGCGCACCCCCAACCATACCGCTAGCAGCGGCCAGAGTATGGTGCCAACAATCACGATGCTGAGTAGAAAGGCGATGCAGGCATACAGCGTACCGATCCAGAAGGTGCGTATCAGGTAACGGTAGTGTTGCTGCAGCCAGGGCGCCGCTTCTTTGCGGTAAACATAAGCAATCACCACGCCGATCAGCAGGGTGATATTAGCAGTGACGATGCCCGCTAGGTAAAGCGCGTAAATAATCTGCGGTGGGCGTGTTTCATCGCCCGATAGGTCGTTTTGCATTATCAGTAAGCCCTTGTTAGTAAAGACGATAGTCGCGAAAATTGGCGAGGTTTTGCTGCTCTTGCACCACTTTGCGGTAACGTTTGTATTCCCACTGATACTGCGCAGGCGCCAAGTTGATCGCGGCCTCCACGCTGGCATTTACACCGGTGGCAGACTTCACATCATCGTCGCTATAGACCCGTTCGTCGGCATCCAAAAAATGTATTTCAAATCCTTGACCAGGGATACGTAGCGCAACGCCGGTGACCACGCGTGCCTGAGTCCGGGCGACCAGTTTCGGTAGCAGGGTGGCGGTGTAGGCCTCGCGACCAAAGAACGGCGCAAAAACGCCGCTGCCCCAGTCGGGTTCCTGGTCAGGGAGTATGCCAATCGCCTCGCTGCGTTTCAGCGCTTTAAGCAGCGCCGCCACACCGCGTGGGGTGGTGGGAACAAGGCTTGCTCCCATGCGCTCGCGGCCATGACGAATCACAGGATCAAGGGCAGTAATTTTGGGTGGCTCGTACATGGCGGTGAAAGGGAAATGGCTCGATAGCCAAAAGTTAAGCACCTCCCAATTGCCGAAATGCGGGGCAAGCACAATCACGCCGCGGCCTTCGGTGCGGGCGTTATCGAGTTTGTCGCGGCCATATACCGCTAAAATGCTGGCGTCTACTTTATGAGATTCTGCCATCCAGGCATGGCCCAGCTCTAACATCGTGGCCGTTGAGTGGCGCAAGCTGTGCTGGGCAAGGGTCTTACGTTCTAAACCAGAGAGGCGAGAGTAAACAACGTTTAGGTTGCGCTCAGTCACCTCACGTTCACGCTTATTAAAACGGTAAACCAGGGGGCCGAGTCCCGATGCAATCCACCATAGACGTGTAAGCGGCCAGCGTGAAAGTTGACGCCATAGCCAACTGATGGCGCTGGCTTTGGAAAAGCGCCTACTTTTTTTAGCCCCCTGTGGTGCCATCGTTAAATCAACCAAGTGTCTACGTTGGAAGGCGCGCGTTTCTCTTGTAGTCCTTTGAAGCCTTTAACGCAGCGAATAATGAACCAAACGGCTAGCGCCAGCAAAAGCGGGAAACCGATCACTGCAAAGAGCAATATCGAGAAAATAATACCGTACACCAACCCTATCCAAAAGGTGCGAATCTGGTAGCGGTAGTGTTCGTCCAACCACGTAGGGCCTTTGCCTTTATAGACATAAGCAATGACCACACCAATAATCGACGTAAAGCCAAGAATAAAACTGGCCAGATAGAGCGCGTAGATCACCATGGCCATGGTGGTGTCGGGCTGAGATTGTTGCTCTTCGCTGACGACGTTGCCTGCGAGTGGGGAATCACTTTCGTTATTAAGCATAACGTTTCCTTTCGATAAATCTGTATAAGTGCAGTAGCTGCTGATAATGCCTAGCTAATTTCAGTGAGCGCTGTTTAAGCGCGATATATAATACCTTAATTCATTAGACTTAGCGTGAGGCGGGGCGGCAAACCTCTAGCAAGTTGCCGTCTGGGTCGCGTAGGTAGATCGACTCGATCGGCCCATTGGCGCCTTGGCGGGCGACTGGGCCCAGCTCAACCTCAATCGCCAGGGCATCCAAATGCTGCTTGAACTCATCCAGCGGCAATTGGCAACGCAGGCATAGATCCAGACTGCCAGGCGTAGGCGTTGCTGAAATGGGGGCAATGTCGGTATCGGTTTGATGCAGGCGTAACGCCGTATCTCCGAGCATTAAATCGACCCGTTGCGCATCGCGATAGCGGACGTCTAAGCCAAGAACACGAGAGTAAAAATCGACTGCGCGACCCATGTCGGTCACGGTAACAACAAGATGATCCAGACCTGATAGCATGCCACCTTCCTTAATACCTAACGATAAACCAGAGAATACGATGATGCGTCGCTGCCCGCTATGCGCGGAATCCACTACTGCGCTCTACCACCAGGATAGGCGTCGTGACTACTACCAGTGTGCCACGTGCGAGCTGGTATTTGTCCCCCCCGAGCATCATTTGAGCGCTGCTGCAGAAAAGGCCGAATACGATAAACATCAAAACTCGCCGCATGATACGGGATACCGACGCTTTTTAGGGCGTTTATTTACCCCGCTGTTAGCGAAGCTTGCAGCGAATGCCCGCGGCCTCGATTTTGGCTCTGGGCCGGGGCCAGCGCTGTCGGTGATGTTCGCCGAGCAGGGCTTCCCGATGGCCATCTACGACCCTTTTTATGCCCCTGATGCCTCGGTTCTCACCCAGACGTTTGATTTTATCACCGCAACAGAAGTAGTTGAGCACTTGTCGCAGCCTGGCCAGGTGCTCACTCAATTAGTGGCTCAACTTGCACCAGGCGGCTATCTGGGGCTGATGACCAAGCGCGTCGCCTCGCCGGAGGCTTTTGCCCGCTGGCACTATATTAGCGACCCCACGCATATCAGCTTTTTTAGTGAGAAGACCTTTCGTTGGTGGGCACAAAAGAATAATTTAGTAGTGGAATTTCCTGGGTCCGACACCGTTATTCTATGCAAAGCGCTAAGGTGAATAATTGTAACGTTAGAAAAGCATTGACTTTGCCCGCTTGAGGGCAATAATTGCGCGCCGCTATTTCCTGCCTGACTCGATGTGCCAGGTGAGATAACGGTTCCTGTGAACACATTTGTCAGCGTTTTCACGTCTGTTTTCAGCCCCTGTTTTCACCATTTTTAGGCAAGACGAGGTTTTCATGTCGCGGCAACTGCTAGCCATGGCGCTGGCGCCCCTGTTAGGGCTCTTTATTCTCGGGATTGGCAACGGTTTTCTCGCCACCTTAATTACTGTGCGTCTGGATGCCGCCGGTGAGTCGGCCACGGTCATCGGCATTGTCTCGTCGGCTTATTTTATCGGCTTGGCCTTAGGCGCAATGGTGAATGACCGCCTGCTGCTGCGCATTGGCCATATTCGCGCCTACGGCAGTTTTGCCTCATTGGTGGCCGTCACGGTGCTGCTGCAGGGATTGTTCTTCGACCCCTGGGCCTGGTTTGTACTGCGTCTAATTGGCGGTTGGGCCACGGTAGGGGTTTATCTCGTTATTGAGAGCTGGCTACTCACCTCCGGTGATCAAAAAGTCCGTGGCCGCCTGCTGGCGCTGTATATGATTTCGCTCTATGCCGCTGGTGTGTTGGGTCAGCTGCTGCTGGGGGTAACCAACGCTATGGGCGTCAACGCGCCCTTTATGGTGATTGGCCTGCTGGCCTCGCTCTCTGTGCTGCCCATGGCGATGATTCCACGCGTATCGCCAATTATGGAACATGCCGAACCGCTTCCTCCGCATCGCCTGATTACCCTGACGCCCACTGGTGTAATGGGCAGCTTAGGCTCTGGAATGGTGGTTGCCGCGGCGTATACGCTACTGCCACTCTACCTACAGCGAAATGGCATGAGTGTCAGCCAGGTTGGGCAGATGATGGCCGTGGTGATTATGGGGGCCATGCTGCTCCAGTACCCGATTGGCCGCTGGTCGGATCGCCATGATCGGCAAATGGTGCTGATCGGTATTAGCGGTTTCTGTGTGCTTATCTCCGCGGCGATGCTTTGGCTGCCGCTCTCGACGCCACTGCTGGCGCTGCTGCTGTTCTTGCTCGGCGGTGGTGTGTTCGCGCTTTACCCGGTGGCAGTGAGTCACGCCGCCGACCGTGCTCCCGCAGGGGCACTCGTGCGCATGAGTCAGGGGCTACTGCTGATCAACTCCATTGGCGCCACGATCAGCCCGCTAATGATCTCCCCGGTGATGACCGTGATGGGCGATGCGGGCCTGTTCTGGGCTTTCGGTTCACTCAGCCTATTCTTCTTAATGTTCTTCTCCTGGCGCCGCAGCGTGCGCCCAGCGCCGGTGCCCGTGGCGCCGTTTACGCCTACGACGCCGATGACCGCTGCAGGTGCTGAGCTGGTGGTGACCGAAGAGTTGATGCAGGGCGCGCTGGAGCATGAGCACTTGGAGGACCTGTCCGATGCCGTATGGGACGTTGACGCCGCCGAACCGGTGGTGGGGCCGCCCGCAGAAGATGAAAGCCATATCACCTACTATGATGATGTGGAGCAAGCAAATGAGCGAAAATAAAACCGAGTGGAGACGTTATTGGTAGCGGGTGATACCTTGGGCTAATGGTGCACGTGAGAGAGTATTACTACTATCTAGGGCATACTTTCAAACAATTGTTTAATTTTCAGCCCGAGGTTCGCCATGAATGTTTACGCCGCACCGGTACGCGATTTGCGCTTTGTACTTGAAGAGCTATTAGCGCACCGTTCGCTCAGCCTGCCGGGCTTTGAAGAAGCCACGCCGGATTTGGTCGAGGCGGTGCTTGAAGAGGCCGCAAAGCTAGCCGGCGACGTCTGGGCCCCGCTCAATAAGAGTGGTGATCACCAGGGAGCTAAGCGCCTTACCGATGGCAGTGTAACGACCCCGGAAGGCTTCGCGGCGGCTTATCAGGCGTATGTCGACGGTGGCTGGAACGGGATTGGCGTCTCCGAGGCGTTGGGCGGTCAGAACCTGCCTGAAGTCGTCGCCAGCGCCGTTCAAGAGATGCTTCACGGCGCCAATATGGCGCTAGGGCTCTGCCCTATGCTGACCGCCGGAGCCATTGAGGCGCTGGCCCACCACGGCAGCGATGAATTAAAAGCGACTTACTTGCCCAAGCTGGTGGAAGGTACCTGGACGGGCACCATGAACCTTACCGAATCCCAAGCGGGCTCGGACCTCTCCCAAGTGCGCACCCGCGCCGTACCTGAAAACGACCACTACCGCATCAGTGGTCAGAAGATCTATATCACCTGGGGCGAGCACGACGCCGCCGAAAACATTATCCATCTGGTACTGGCCCGCAAGCCTGACGCACCGGAAGGCAACAAAGGCATCTCGCTGTTTCTGGTGCCCAAGTTTCTAGTTAACGACGACGGCTCTCTGGGTGAGCGAAACGACGTCACCTGCGCCTCAATTGAGCACAAGTTGGGCATTCATGGCTCGCCTACCTGCACCCTAAGCTTTGGCGAAAATGGTGGCGCCATTGGCTATTTAGTCGGTGAAGAGGGGCGTGGCCTGAACCATATGTTCACCATGATGAACGAAGCGCGTCACAAAGTCGGTATTCAGGGCATTGGCGTGGCCGAACGCGCCTGCCAGCACGCCTTTGCCTACGCGCTGGAGCGTCGTCAGGGGCGCTCTCCAAAAACGCGGGGCGGCGCTGAATGCACCATCAGCGATCATTTAGACGTGCGCCGTATGCTGCTCTCCATGCGCTCACGCACCGATGCGCTGCGTGCCCTGGCGTTGTACTGCGCCGCCGAGCTGGATACTGCCCGCCACGCTGAAAGTAACGATGCTCGCCAGGCTGCCCAAGCCTGCGCCGATATTCTTATTCCGGTGATCAAAAGCTTTTCTACCGATCAAGCGGTAGACATCGCCTCCATGGGGATTCAGGTACACGGTGGGATGGGCTACGTGGAAGAGACCGGCGCCGCCCAACTGCTGCGCGATGCGCGCATTGCCCCCATCTATGAAGGCACGAATGGTATCCAGGCGCTCGATTTGGCAGGCCGTAAACTCCAGCGCGACAACGGCGAAGCGCTCACTGCACTATTGCATGAGGTTGCCGCCACCGTGGAGCAGTTAAACGCCGACCCGGCACTTAAAGCGTTGGGCCGCGGCTTGGACGCAGGTTTGAAAGATTTAAAAGCCGCCCAAGCGATGGTGCTGGAACAAGGCAGCGATCCTGACAACGGTGCGGATGCGGTGCAGGCCTACGCCACACCGTTTCTCACTTTGGCAGGTCACGTGCTGTGTGCATGGCAAATGGGTCAGGCGGCGCTTAGTGCCCAAGCAGCCCTTAACAACGGCAGCGATGATCCCTTCTATACGGCCAAGATGCGCAGCGCCGAATTTGCGATCACTCAATGGCTGCCGGTAGGCCGTGCTCAGCGCGCCGTGATTGAGGCGGGTATACAGTGTTTAAGCGATTTTGAGGTTCATTAACGCTAATGTTTAGCTTCGCGCCGCCGCCCCTTGAGGCGGCGGTGTTGTTTCCAAACGATCAAAACGACTATTTAAAACGATCGCTTTTAATAACAACGATTTCCACAATGCCAGGAGCCGACCATGACCGCTATTTTCGAGCAAGGCTTACCCAAAACCGTAGCCAACCATGTACCCCTTTCCCCGCTGACGTTTATTGAGCGTTCGGCGTCGATCTATCCCGACTACCCTGCGGTGGTGCATGGCAGTACGCGGCGCAGCTGGGGCGAGACCTGGGAGCGCTGCCTCCAGCTTGCCTCTGCACTCGAAAAGCGGGGCATTCAGCCGGGCCAAACCGTCGCGGCGATGCTGCCCAATATTCCCGCCATGTTTGAAGCGCACTTCGGTGTACCGCTGGCTGGCTGTGTATTAAACACGCTGAATATTCGCCTGGATGCCGAGGCGATCAGCTATATGCTCGAGCACGGCGAGGCGAAAGCTATTCTGGTCGACCCCGAATTTGCCGAGGTCATCCAACAAGCGGTTGCCAAGCTAGAGCATAAGCCGCTGATCATTGATGTGGCTGACAGCGAGTTTCTTGGCGAGGCTCAGGGCATCGGGGAAATTGAGTATGAGGCGTTGCTTAACGAGGGCGACGCTGACTTTGCCTATCAACTGCCTGCCGATGAGTGGGATGCGATCTCGCTCAACTACACTTCTGGCACCACCGGCAAGCCCAAGGGCGTGGTTTATCACCACCGCGGCGCTTATCTCAATGCGGTGAGCAATATCATGGAGTGGGCAATGCCCCACCACCCGATCTACCTGTGGACGCTGCCGATGTTCCACTGCAACGGCTGGTGCTTTCCCTGGACGATTGCCGCCAACGCCGGGGTGAATGTCTGCCTTCGCCGCGTTGATCCCAAAAAGATCATGCAGTTGATCGCCGATGAAAAGGTCACCCACTTCAGCGGGGCGCCGATTATTCTTAATGGCCTGGTGAATCTACCGGCTGAAGACAAATGCGAGTTTAATCACCCTGTGAAAGTGACCACCGCCGGTGCTGCGCCGCCAGCCTCAGTGATTTCAGGGGTCGAAAAGCTAGGCATTGAGGTCACCCACGTATACGGCCTGACCGAAGTATACGGCCCGGTAACGGTGTGCGCCTGGCGTGAGGCGTGGGATGAACTACCCATTGAAGCGCGGGCCAAAATCAAGGCCCGCCAGGGCGTGCGCTACCATATGCTCGAAGCGCTCTGCGTTGCCGATCCGCTGACCATGGAGCCCGTCCCCAAAGATGGCAAAACCATGGGCGAGATACTGATGCGCGGCAACAATGTCATGAAAGGATACTTAAAGAATTCTGAGGCCACCGAACAGGCACTGGCCGGTGGCTGGTATCACACCGGCGATTTGGCGGTGTGGCACACGGATGGTTATATCGAGATTAAAGACCGCTCCAAGGACATTATTATTTCCGGCGGTGAAAATATCTCCACCATTGAAGTAGAAGACGCGATTTACGGCCATCCTGCGGTTGAAGAGGCGGCGGTAGTGGCCAAACCTGATGAGAAGTGGGGGGAGACGCCCTGTGCCTTTGTGAAGCTTAAAGTCGGTTATGGCGAAGTCACCGAGGCGGATATTATCGCCCACTGTCGCGAACACCTGGCGGGCTACAAAGTCCCCAAAACGGTCATCTTCAGCGAGCTGCCGAAAACCTCAACGGGCAAGATCCAAAAATTCGTTTTGCGCGAAGAAGCCAAGCAGCATGGATAATCGCCTAATGTTGATAATCGATAGAGGAGAGAGTGTATGAGCGACCAACTTATTGGCGTTGTAGGCGCAGGCACCATGGGGCAGGGGATTGCCCAAGTGGCGATTGCCAGTGGCTTTCACGTGCGCCTTTACGATGTGGCCGAGGAGCAGCTAGGCCGTGCTAAAGCGAATATCGATAGAGGCTTGGGCAAGCTCGTCACTAAAGACAAGCTTAGCGAGGCGGATAAAGACGCCGCGCTGGCACGACTCTCCACCACCACCGAGCTGGACGCGCTAAGCGACTGCGCGGTGATTATCGAAGCAGCCCCAGAACAACCCGAACTCAAAGAGAAGCTGTTTCGTGACCTCAGCCAGTTGAGCAGTACCGCCATTCTGGCCTCCAACACTTCTTCGCTATCACTCACCCGTCTAGCGGCAGTGTGCGAGCACCCCGAGCGCGTAGTGGGTATGCACTTCTTTAATCCGGTGCCGGTGCTCAAGCTTGTGGAAGTCATTCGTGCGGAGCAGACCTCGGACGCGACCGTGGCTGAAATTGAAACGCTCGCTACGGCGCTGGGCAAAACCGCCGTGCCGGTTGGCGATGCCCCGGGTTTTGCGGTCAATCGCTTGTTGGTGCCCATGATCAACGAAGCCGCGTTTATCGTGCAGGAAGGCACCGCGACCCCTGAAGCGGTTGATAACGCCATGAAGCTCGGCGCGGCTCACCCCATGGGGCCGTTAGCGCTGGCGGACTTGATCGGCCTGGATGTCTGCCTGGCGATTATGGAGGTGCTTCAAGAGGGCTTTGGCGACCCCAAATATCGCCCTTGCCCCTTGCTCAAACGCATGGTTGCAGCGGGCTACCTAGGGCGTAAAAGCGGGCGTGGTTTTTATCACTACGATTAGCTTGCGCTGACGTAAAGCGCGTGGCGTAAAGAAGTCATTGCCACTCAACCAAGCGTTCGCTAGGGTTGGGTGGTGTTCACTTAATGTTCAATAACAAATCAAATAAGGAGTCCGCTATGAGCGAAGCAGTCATCGAGAAGGTTGATAATGATGGGATGGTACAGCTGACCATCAATCGTCCTAAAGCGCTAAATGCCCTTAACAGTGAAGTGCTTGCCGCGCTGGAAGCGCACTTAGTAGAACTTGAATCTCACCCCAGCCTACGCGGTGTAGTGATTACCGGCGCGGGCGAGAAGTCCTTCGTAGCCGGTGCTGATATCACCGAAATGCGTGATAAAACGCCAGAAGAGGCGCGGGCCTTTGCCAGCCAGGCGCTGCGTACCATTAAACGCCTAGAGACACTGCCCGTGCCGGTGGTCGCGCTGGTGAACGGGTTTTGCCTTGGCGGCGGCTGCGAACTGGCGCTGGCCTGCGACTGGGCGGTAGCCAGCGAGAACGCCGTCTTCGGTCAGCCGGAAGTGCTGCTGGGCGTCATTCCTGGCTTTGGGGGTACACAACGCCTGCCACGCCGCGTCGGGCCTGCCATGGCGATTGATCTGGTCACCACCGGGCGCAAAATCGACGCCCAAGAGGCGCTACGTATCGGTTTGGTGAACCGGGTAATGCCGCAAGCGGAGCTAGAAAACTACGTTGAAGAGTTAACCAAGCAGCTCAAGGGTAACGGCCCGCAATCGGTGCGTGGCGCCAAGCAAGCTGTTCACGACGGGTTAGATCAAGACCTGGACAGCGCGCTAGCGCTGGAAACCAGCCTGTTCGCCTTCTGCTTTGCCGGTAACGAGCAGAAAGAGGGCATGTCGGCCTTTATCGAGAAGCGTAAAGCTAACTTCTAGGCTTTTATTAATTACAGCTTTATTCGTTCCAGTTTTGCTTATTTAGGGGGTGGCGCTTGCGCCACCCCCGTTTTATTCTCAAAGGCTTCTTACTACTAATCTCTTCGGAGTTGCCACGATGCAATGGGTCGCATTTATCTTCGCCGCGCTTGGTTTTGCCTATCTTCCAGGGCCTGCGATGCTATACACCGCAGCGCAAACCCTAGGGCGTGGCCGACGAGCAGGGTGGTTAGCGGTTCTGGGAGTGCATATAGGCTGCTATGTCCACGTTATTGCCGCCGCTCTTGGCCTGGCGCTGCTGTTTGCGGCGATTCCGCCTGCCTATATCGCCATGAAAATTATCGGTGGGCTTTACTTGCTGTGGATGGGGCTGCGCCTATGGCAACAGGGTATCCGTGCCCAAGGCGATGAAGTTCCGTTGGCCACCACTAAACGCGTGCTGCGCGATAGCTTTCTAGTGGAAGTGCTCAACCCTAAAACAGCGCTCTTCTTTGTCGCTTTTCTGCCCCAGTTTGTGCAGCCCGAAAGCGCGATGCCGGTGGCCTGGCAACTGCTCTGGCTAGGGATTGCCACCAATGTGCTGTTTTCATCTGCGGATGTCGTGGTGGTGCTACTGGCGAGCCCCTTACGTAAATGGCTACAAAAATCCCACGGCTCTTCCCGGCTGATTCAGCGCATTGGCGGTGGCGTATTAATGGGGCTGGGCGGTAACACGCTGGCGCAAGTAGCGCGTTAAGGATGCCTGCCCAAACCAGCGAATTGTTTACCCTCATATAAGGAGCGCTGCATGTTTGATTTGTATATTGCCAACAAGAATTACTCGTCCTGGTCGCTGCGCCCTTGGGTGCTGATGGAGGCACTGGAAATTCCGTTTAACGAGCATCTAATGCCCTTTGAAGGGGGCACCGGTGCGAGCCACGACACCTTTATCCGCTTTTCACCCTCGGGCTTAGTGCCTTGTTTAGTGGATGACGAGCTGGCGGTATGGGACTCCTTGGCGATTGTCGAGTATCTGGCTGAGCAATACCCTAACGTCTGGCCGAGCGATAAGGGCGCCCGCGCCTGGGCGCGCTCAGCTACTGCCGAAATGCACAGCGGGTTTAGTGCTCTGCGTGACGAATGCTCAATGAACTGTGGCATGCGAGTGGCGTTAAATAGCTTGTCGGCCAAGCTCAAAGCCGACGTGGCTCGCCTGGATACGCTATGGCAGCAGGGGCTTGAACGCTTTGGCGGGCCGTTTTTAGCAGGCAAAGGCTTCACTGCGGTCGATGCGTTTTATGCGCCCGTGGCGTTTCGCGTGCAGACGTTCAACTTACCGCTCAGTGACGCTTCCCAGGCGTATGTTGAGCACTTATTAGCACTGCCTGCCATGCAAGCCTGGTATCAAGCCGCGCTTGAGGAGCCCTGGCGCGAGCCCATGCATGAGACTGATACGCTGAAAAATGGCCAAGCAATAGCTGATCACCGTAAACTTTAACCCACTTGGCAATTCACCAGGGGTACCCAGCATCGGGTACACTGACGCAAATTTCGTTTGGAAACGTCCATGGCTCTTAGCGCAACGCCCTACAAAGTTGATATTAATCTGACCGACCTGGATCGCGGGGTATATGAAACGCTGCGCTTTACCGTGGCTCGTCATCCCTCAGAGACCGAAGAGCGCATGACCGCCCGCTTACTGGCTTATGTGCTGTGGTACAGCGAAACGCTGGCCTTCGGGCGCGGGCTTTCCGATGTGGACGAGCCAGCGCTATGGGAGAAAAGCTTAGATGGGCGTTTGCTGCATTGGATTGAAGTAGGCTTGCCGGATGCTGAGCGTATCACCTGGTGCTCGCGCCGGGCCGAGCGCGTGACGCTGCTAGCCTACGGCCGGGTAGACCTATGGGAGAGCAAAGTACTCGCCAATGTGGCATCGCTGAAAAATGTGCACGTGGCGGGGCTGCCCCAAGAGGCGCTCGCAACCATCGCTAAAGATTTGCCAAGGGCTATCAATTGGGCGGTAATGATCAGCGAAGGCTCGCTGTTTATTACCGATGAAAACGGTCAGCATGAAATTACCCCGCAGTGGCTGCTGCGTGACAGATAGTGATTATTCTTGATCATTAGCCTACCAACTTTCGTCTAGTCGACTACGCTATAAATCTAAGCAATCAACAGCATAAGGGTGGCCTATGAGCCATCCTTAATTTTTAGTGTCTTAGCCTTTTTGTGTAGAAATTTGCAAAAGTATGCTTGCTATCTTTTTGCACAATTACATACAATCAACAATGTTTGTTGATGTTCATCAAAAAGCAGCCTCCAAAAACGCTCCCTAGAAAAATCTCAAGGAACGAGTAATGAAAGCAATGACCCCTTTACGATGGCAGCTATTCCCGCTAGTGGCTGTCGTAAGCTTGCTGTCGACGCTGGCGCAGGCCAACGATAGCGTCCTCTCGATTAAGCACGAAAATGATGGCATGGCCAGCAGTGATGATGGCCACTTTACCAGCGGTTTTGAGCTCAATTGGGCGTTTGAACCCGAAGCGCAAAGCTGGACACAGCGCCTGGCGACTGCTTTGCCCGATAGCCTGATTGGCAACGCTGATATGGCCGCTTTCCGGCTCGTGCATCAAATTTATACGCCCAACAATATTGAGCAGCGTGGGTTGATCGAAGATGATCGCCCCTACGCAGGGATTGTTTACGGCGGTATATCGCTCTATGAAGATGTGCCCATGGGGAGCTGGCGACAAGCGACTGACCTGCATCTGGATATTGGTTTGGTTGGGCCCTCGTCACTTGCCGATAGTATTCAGCGTGAGGTACACAGGGTGACCGATAGTGATCGCCCCAATGGCTGGAAGAATCAGCTTGGCGATGAAGCGATCGTCAACGTAGCCATGCGGCGCCAGTGGTGGCACAGCTCCCCATTAATCGGCAAGCAGTTTGCCCATGGCCCTAGTGTCAGCGCCGCTTTGGGCAACCTCTACACCTACGCAAGTGCTGGGTATAGCGTTCGCTGGGGAGATGAGGCGCCCGGCATACCTACGCTGACGCCAAACCCCGGCAGTCGCTACCATATGACCGCTAAAGAGGGCTGGCAGTGGTACCTGTTTGCCAGCCTAGACGGCTACTATATGGCGCAGAACCTAACGCTTGATGGCAACACATTCAGAAATAGCCACTCGGTTGACCGTAAAGAGTGGGTAGGAGACGTCTCAGCGGGGCTGGCGCTGGCCTGGGAAGATTGGCAGGTGACCTACGCCGTAGTGCAGCGCTCACGCGAGTTTGATGGGCAAGAAGAACAGGATAAATTTGGTTCTATCACGCTATCTAAGCGCTTCTAAATGGCAAAGAGGTAGCCGTTGCAGAACACCCTTCTTACGCTAATTTTTATTAACGTTTGGGGCTTGCGGTGTTACTCTCTGCCGCTTTCCACGCATACTAAGGGCAACCTGTGAAAATTAAAGCAGACCTATCGATTCTCGATATTATGGGCCATCTCATTATTTGGGTGGTGCTGAGTGTTATCACGTTTGGCATAGCGCTATTTTTCTTCCCTTATTCGTTTGCGCGGTTCGTCATTAATCGCACGTCGGTTGTTGATGCCAGCACTGGCGTCGAGCGAAAAATGGTTTGCGATATCAATCTATTCAGCAATGTCGGCCACATCATCCTATGGATGCTGATTTCACTGGTCACCTTTGGCTTAGGGTATATTTTCTACTTCTATCGGGTTTGGAACTATGCTTTGAATAACTCGCGCTTTGAATAATTCGCGGGTTGAATAGCGTTAAAGAGAGCAAACCCGTGTTTAGCATCCATGAGGGCCTACGTTGAGAGATCAAGCGTAGGCCCTTTTATTGGTGGCTACTTACTCGCTAGCAGTCAGTTTGTCCTGCGTTTTGAGCTCGAAGTCGCTGGCATCATGGCGTTCGTGCAACTGCTCATGGGGCTCGCCAAAGGAGCGGTTGACCATCCGACCGCGTTTAACGGCTGGGCGCTCATCAATCTCTTCGGTCCAGCGTAGAACGTTCTTGTAAGTGTGGGCTTCCAAGAATTCAGCCGCTTCATAGACACGATTTTTCACCAGCGCGCCGTACCAAGGGTGAATCGCCATGTCGGCAATGGTGTACTCATCGCCCGCCATAAAGCGGTTTTCCGCCAAATGGCGGTCAAGTACATCAAGCTGGCGCTTTACTTCCATGGTGTAGCGGTCAATCGGGTACTGATATTTCTCCGGCGCGTAGGCGTAAAAATGGCCAAAGCCACCGCCTAGCATCGGGGCGCTGCCCATTTGCCAGAACAGCCAGGAGAGGCACTCGGTACGTTTCGCCGGGTCGCTGGGTAAGAATTCGCCAAACTTTTCAGCCAAGTAAAGCAGGATAGCGCCGGACTCAAATACCCGTTGAGGTGGATGAGTAGAGTGATCCATGAGTGCGGGGATTTTGGAGTTGGGGTTCACCTCGACAAAGCCGCTGCTGAACTGATCGCCTTCGCCAATTTGAATCAGGTAAGCGTCGTACTCGGCGCCTGCTACGCCTCTTTCCAGCAGCTCTTCCAGCATCACGGTGACCTTGACGCCGTTGGGTGTGGCCAGCGAGTAGAGCTGTAAAGGATGTTTGCCCACCGGCAGTGCCTTGTCATGGGTAGGACCTGCTATGGGGCGATTGATGTTGGCAAATTTACCGCCGTTGCCAGGTTCCCATTTCCAAACGCTCGGGGGAGTATAGGTGTTGTCGCTCATTAGTTTCCTCGCTATAAATATTCTATCGGTGACAAAGCGGCTACAAGGGTTAGCTAGTGCTTAGCCTGATAATAAAGTAGTTCATTTTCCCAAATGAGGTGGCGGATGCGTGTTATTGGTGTGCTAGGCGGCATGAGCTGGGAATCTACCCAAGGCTACTACCGAGCCTTAAATGAGGGCGTAAAAGCAGCGCTGGGTGGCTTTCATTCGGCTAAGATCGTGATGGTTAGCGTCGACTTTGCCGAAATCGAAGCACTGCAGCAACAGGGAGACTGGAACGCCGCTGGTGAACTACTGGCCAGCGCCGCCCAAAGCGTTGAGCGCGCGGGCGCCGACTGTCTGCTGATTGCCACCAACACCATGCACAAGGTATCACCCGCTATTGAACAGGCGATTACGATTCCGTTGCTGCATATTGCCGATGCCACTGCTGAACAACTCAATGCCGACGGCATTACGCGCGTCGGTTTATTAGGTACGCGCTTTACCATGGAGCAGAACTTTTATACCGGCCGCTTAGAAGAACAGTTCGGCATTGAGGTCGTCGTGCCGGATCAGGCCGAGCGCGATGTCGTTCATCAGATCATTTACCAAGAGCTCTGCCAGGGCCGCATTGAAGATGACTCACGACAGCGCTATTTGGCCATCATCGATTCACTGCATGCCCAAGGAGCCCAGGCGGTAATTTTAGGCTGTACCGAAATCGCCATGCTGGTGAGCCAGCGCGATACCTCAGTGCCGCTTTACGACACCACCGCTCTGCATGCTCAGAAAGCAGTGGTGTGGGCACTCAGTGATTAATCCAACTAATAACGCTTAGACCAGTGTCAGGGTGACGTTGATATTGCCACGGGTGGCGTTGGAGTAAGGGCAGACAACATGGGCTTTATCAACCAACTGCTGGACAACGTCTTGCTCCAGACCGGGCAGGCTGATTTTTAGCTCAACTTCGATACCAAAGCCGGTCGGAATGGCGCCGATACCCACATGGCCATCAATCTTCGTATCCTGGGGAAGCTTAACTTTTTCCTGGCCGGCCACGTGCTTCAGTGCGCCTAAAAAGCAGGCCGAGTAGCCAGCGGCAAACAGCTGCTCGGGGTTGGTGCCATCACCGCCTGCACCGCCCAGTTCTTTAGGCGTGCTGAGTTTAACGTCCAGCGCTCCGTCGGATGATTTGGCGTGGCCTTCACGGCCACCCGTAGCGGTAGCATGGGCACGGTAAACAACGTTCTCGATAGTGGTCGTCGTCATTGTGAATCTCCTGTTAGCTTTAATAATTATGAACTTGCATCTTTAATTTAGCGCAGCTTTATTTTGTGCGCAATATAAATGGCAAATAAAAGCTGAATCCTTCGATAGCCGACGAAGGGCTACTGGTTTTTTTGTAGGCTATCGCGTAGTTGCACCAAATCTTCTTTCAGCGTGGTCAGTGCCTCAATTGACTGCTCGCTGGCATGCACGACACAGCTAGGAATATGGTACGCCTGTTCGCGCAATGCTTTTCCTTTATCAGTGAGATAAAGCTCTACCACACGTTCGTCTTCATGGCTGCGTTTGCGATTCAACAACTGATCGGCTTCAAGACGCTTGAGCAGCGGCGTCAGTGAGCCAGGGTCAGTTAGTAGGCGCTTACTCATAGTGCCTACTGTGATGCCATCGTTTTGCCACAATACCAGCATGGCCAGATATTGCGGGTAGGTAAGCCCAAGCTCTTTGAGCAGGGGTTTATAAACTTTGGTCATCATCAACGAGGTTGAATAGAGCGCAAAGCAAAGCTGGTGATCGAGCTCTAATTCGCTACAAGATGGTTGCACAAGTATGGGTTCCGATTCGAAATACGTCGCCTAATGTAGCGCGGGAAACAGTAAGTGGCTATCCCTAGACGTTGGTCGTAAGTTGGTAGTTTTGTTTTGACACGCACAGGGCAGGTGGCTAGCCTTCGCTTACTGAATGTTACCGGTAACAAGTTCCGGCCTTTAAGTTCGCTATAAACAACAATGAGTATTTGGAGATAACGCTATGACCGCTATTTGGCGCAACACACTGACCTTCGTCGGCGCGACCACGCTGACATTGGGTATGGCTCACGCCCAGAGCCCAGAGCTCTCTGATCCACCTGAGATCAAAGGCGACATCGTCGGCGATCACGGTACGCATACTTTGCGTATGGGCATTGGTCTTGCGGAAAGTTCACCCCAATATCTGTCCAGCCAATACTTTGGTGAGATTCTGGAGCAGCGCACCGACGGCCGCATCACGGTAAACGTCTTCCCTAACAGCCAGTTAGGTGACGACGTACAAATGATGGAAATGCTGCAGACTGGCACGCTGGATATGACCTACCCATCCAGCTCAGCTGCTACCGGTTACGTAGAAGAGCTGGCGGCTTTCGACCTGCCTTTCCTGCTGCCTAGCCGTGAAGCTGCCGTGGCGGTCATGCAGAGCGATGTGGCTCAGGGCATGCTGGACGCCTTTGAAGGTACCGGTCTGAAAGCACTCGCCTTCTCTGAAAATGGCTATCGGCAGCTCTCTAACAGCGCTCGCCCGGTATCTAGCTCTGACGACGTTGCCGGTCTTGATGTGCGCGGTTTAAGCGTTCGCACTATGGAAAACCCGGTGCACTTGGCAATTTGGGAAGCTTTGGGCGCCAACCCCACGCCAATGGCGTTTGGTGAACTGTTCTCCGCGATGGAGCAGGGCGTTGTTGATGGCCAGGAAAACCCTTGGAGCACTATCCTGACCTCTAATTTTAACGAAGTGCAGGATTACGGCACCGAGACGCGTCACGTCTATACTCCCTTTATCATGATGCTTTCCGAGCGTACCTGGGATCGTATGGCACCTGAGTATCAAGCGCTTGTGCAGGAAGCCGCGCGCCAGGCCGCAGCGTACGAAATTCAGCTCTCTGCTGAATACGATGATTGGTCTCGCGACCAGCTGGCAGAGCGTGGTATGGAAATTACCCGCCTGGACGACGAGCAGCTTGCCGCGTTCCAAGACGCCGTTCAGCCGGTATACGAAGAGTGGGCGCCGCGCATTGGTGAAGACCTGATCGCCGACATTCAAAAGATTGTTGAAGAGAGCAGCAACTAAACCTTACGTTTAGCGCACGACTCGGGCAGGCCATTGAGCCTGCCCGACGTGTCAGTGCCTTTGGAGCTCCTATGTCACTCTCCTCTACACCCCCCAATACGCCTACGCCGATTGAAGACCCCTCGGTGTATCTGGATGACCCCAACCGCAAATCGCTGGAAATCGATACCGATACCCGGCAAGGGCCAGCCCTGTTCCGCTGGCTGACCTTAGGGATGGAGTATCTGATCGGGGCTATTTTAGTGGCGTTGATTGTGTCCGTTTCCTGCAACGTGGTGGGGCGTGCGCTGTTTAATTACTCGCTGCCCTGGGCGGATGAGCTAGCGCGCATGCTGTTTATATGGCTGGTGTTTATCGGCGCCGCTGCCGCTTTTTCCCGCTACGAGCATATTGCCGTTGACGCACTGGTGCGGCGTCTGCCGCTGCGTTTGGCGCATATGCTCTATCTGCTGCAGCACCTGATTATTACCGGCCTGATGGTGGTAATGATTTGGGGCGGCTACCAAGTGCTGGCACGCTCTAGTGGGCGTTCAGCGATTATGAACGTGCCGCTGAGTTTTATCAGCCTTTCGCTGGTGCTGTGCGTTATCTTTATTGCGGTGGTTTCGATGTGGCGGATGTGGGTCAGCCTGAACGTTATTCGCCACCCTGAGCGGGAGCGCTAATCATGTTATGGATTTTTCTGGCCATTTTATTGGCCTCCATCGTTATTGGGCTGCCGATTGCCTTTGGTTTAGGCGTTGCAGCGTTGGTGATGGCAGTACTCTCTGATATTCCACTGTCGATCATGATCGAACAGTCTATTCGCGGGGTGAACAGCTTTCCGCTGCTGGCGATCCCGTTCTTTATTTTAGTCGGCGAGGTGATGAGTAATGGTGGCATCGCGCGTCGCTTGATGGAACTGGCGGCTGCCTTGGTCGGCTTTATGCGCGGCGGGTTGGGACAGGTAGCGATTACCGGCTCGATGTTCTTTGGCGGTATCAGTGGATCTGCAGTGGCCGATACGGCTGCCACCGGCGCGATGATGATTCCCTCGATGAAAGAGCAGGGCTACACGGCGGCCAATGCCACCGCGATTAATACCGTCTCGTCGGTGATCGGAATCATTATTCCACCCTCAATTCCGCTGATTCTCTACGGCATTGTCACCGAAACCTCCATTAGCCGCCTGTTTATCGCCGGCATCATCCCCGGCCTGTTGATTGGCTTTGCACTCATGGTGACCACCTATATTCTTGCTAAAAAGGATGGCGGTGGCGTGCAGCAGTTTCGCTGGGATCGTCTTTGGAAAGCCTTTAAAGCTGCCTGGCTGGCGCTAGTGCTTCCGGTCATTGTGATTGGTGGTATTATTTTTGGCGTGTTTACCGCGACCGAGGCGGCCGTTGCGGCCCTGCTCTATGCCCTGGCTATCTCGCTGGTGGTCTATCGCGAATTCAAGCTTAAAGAGCTGGTCGGTATGCTGATTCGCACGGCTCGTTTGACCGGTATGGTGATGATGCTGCTGGCGTTCGCGACGGTGATTGCTTGGTTTCTTACCATCAATATGGTGCCGCAGACCCTGGTCAGCCAAGTGCAGGCGATCACCCAGGACCCATTTATGCTGCTGCTGATTGTGGCAACGTTGCTACTTTTGGTGGGTTTCGTAATGGACTTAACCCCGGCGATGGTGATCATGGCACCTATGCTTGCGCCCATTGTGACCTCGGTGGGCGTCGATGCCGCTTACTTCGGTGTTCTGATGGCCTTTGTATTGGGCATCGGGCTATTAACGCCACCGGTGGGTACCTGCCTCTATGTGGGCTGCGGTGTCGGTAAAGTCTCCATGGAGTCGCTGGTCAAAGCCATGCTGCCCTACTACGTGGCGCTTTTGGTCGTGCTAGTGATCCTGATTGCTTTCCCCGGTATCGTCACTTGGCTGCCTGATCTTACTGCCGTACGCGGCAATTAAATAATAGGAGAGCCTCTGTGAAGAACCTCTCGCAGCGTATTTTAGTGATGGGCGTGTCTGGGTGTGGGAAGTCACATGTTGGGCAGCAACTGGCAGACACCCTGGGCTCGACCTTTATTGACGGTGACGATTATCACTCACCGGCCAACGTGGCCAAAATGGCCAGTGGTACGCCGCTTAACGACGATGACCGGAGCGAGTGGCTGGATACCTTGGCGGCGCTGTTCGCCGAATATCGGGCAAGGGGGGAGTCGCTGGTGATTGCCTGCTCGGGGTTGAAAAAACGCTACCGTGATCGACTGAGACAAGGCGACCCCGCCCTGCAGATCCTCTATTTAGCGGGCAGCCGGGAGCTACTGCTTGAAAGGCTTGAAACCCGAGCAGGCCATTTCTTTAAAGGCGATACCATGTTGGCCAGTCAACTGGCCGACCTGGAGCCGCCTAGTGAAGAGGAGGCCTTCAATGCCTCGATCGCCTTATCGCCCCAAGAGATCGTGACGCAATTTGCTGCTACGCTGCCGCCGCCCAGCCGCTCGTCCGTTTAGAGGAAAATAAGCGCAAGGGAGGTAAGTTAAAGGACAGTCAATTAAAGGAGATAATGGGCATTGGGGTCGCCCCTTTCAGGTAGGTCTCAATGCTTACACCTTGTATAAGGCAGCCACTGTTTGAAGAAAAAACGCCCCACCCTACAGGATATAGCCGACCACGTAGGGGCTACCAAAATGACGGTAAGCCGCTGCCTGCGTGATCCTGAAACCGTCTCGGAAGGCCTGCGTGAACACATCTTCTCGATTGCCGAACAGATTGGCTATATTCCCAATCGTGCGCCGGACTTGCTCTCCAGGTCGACCAGCCACTCCATCGGGGTGCTGGTGCCGTCGCTCACCAACCAGGTATTCGCCGATGTGATCCTCGGTATCGAAACGCTGACGGAGCCTGCGGGCTATCACCTGATGCTTTCTCACTATGGCTATAGCCCCGAGCTTGAAGAGCGCAGCCTCGCCTCGTTGCTCTCCTATAACGTCGACGGAATCATTCTTTCGGATCGCGACCATACCCCGCGCAGCCTGAGGATGTTGGAAACCGCCGGTATCCCGATTGTGGAAATCATGGATACCCACCGCCCGCCACTGCAGCAGGCCGTAGGCTACGACAATGTTCAAGCCGCGTACGACATGGTGAGTGAGATGATCAGGCGCGGTCGCCGCCAGGTGATTTATCTAGCGGTGCGCTTGGATGAGCGTACCCGCCAGCGCGAACTGGGCTATCGCCAAGCCATGCAAGAGCATTCATTAACGCCCGTTACTCTGCAAAGCACTCAGCGCTCCTCGTACAGCGTAGGGGCGGCGCTGCTGCAACAGGTGATTGCCGATTACCCTACTGCGGATGGACTATTCTGTACTAACGATGACGTCGCGGTAGGCGCCTACTTCGAGTGCCTGCGGCGCGGCATTGATGTGCCTGGGAGGATGGCGCTGGCTGGCTTCCACGGCCACGATGTAGGGCACGTGATGACCCCACGGCTCGCCAGCGTGGTCACCCCGCGTCAGGCTATTGGTGAAGCTGCCGCGGGGGAGCTGCTTGCGCGGCTTCGCGGTGAGCCGTTGACCCAACAAGTCGTAGATTTGGGCTATCGCATCGAAGCAGGCATGACGCTCTAGTACAGCGGTGTTAGCAAAGCGGCGCGTTTTCGAGTAGCCGCGAATGTGGGGAGTGGCTAAAGTAGTGTTTTACATATGTCGCGAGGCCACCGTGCAGATTACTCAACTCAACATCTACCCCGTTAAATCGCTCAAGGGCATCAGCCTTGCCCACAGTGCTGTGCATGAGCACGGACTAGCCTGGGATCGGCGCTGGATGCTGGTGGATACGCAGCAGCGTTTTGTTACTCAGCGCCAACTCCCGGCGCTGGCCACCGTCGAGGTCGCGTTGACCGACGAACACTTAGTGTTGTCGCATCCCAATGTCGAACCGTTGAACGTGCCACTGACCCAGCCTGAGGGAAATCTGCGCTTGGTTAGCGTGTGGAATGACCACTGCAAAGCGCTGCCGGAGAGCGAAGAAGTCTCGCGCTGGCTGGTTGCCGCCTTGGGCGAACAGGCCCAAGGGCTTAGCATGGTGCGTTTTGCCACCGAGTTTACCCGTGCCGTTGAAGAGGATTTTCTGGATGGCGGCGCGGCGCATACCTACTTCTCCGACGGCTACCCCTTTTTGATTGCCACCACGGGCTCATTAGATGCTCTTAATCAAGCTTTGGTAGCGAAGGGACAGACGCCGGTACCCATGAACCGCTTTCGGCCCAATATCGTGATAAAGAGCGATGAGGCGTGGGCGGAGGATCGTTGGGCAACGCTGGCCGAGCAAAGCGGGGCCTTTCAGTTGGCGCTGCGTAAGCCCTGTAAACGCTGCAAAGTCACCACCATTGATCAGCATACGGCGGCAGTGCCTGCCCCTGCAGAGCCGCTGAAAACGTTGATTGAGCTCAATACTCAACCCACCCAAAAAGGTGCGCACTTTGGCCAAAACGCCACGCTGCTTGAAGGTGCAGACAGCGTTATTCGTGTGGGGGATAGACTGGTGGTGACGATTCGCGACGCCTGATACGCAGTAATTTGGTGGCGATGGCCGTGCCGATCAGGGTAATCACCATCCCGGCGATAATCTGTAGGTTCAGGGTTTCGCCAAGCAATAAATAGCCCCATATCAGCGCACTAACCGGTACCAGAAATGTCACCGTTGAGGTAGCCGTGGCGCCCGCGCTGGCGAGTAAGCCAAAGTAGAGCAGGAAGGCCAGCGTGGTACTGAGCCCAGCCAGCGCCAGGGCGTTACCCCACGCCAAAGGGCTGATCGGGTCGTTTGGCCACAGCAATATGCCGGGAATCAGCAGCACAAGTGCCGACATGGCACTACTGCCTGCGGCTAGCACACGCGCCGGTAGGTGGCTCAGGCGCGTTTTGGAGTAGTTACTCGCAATGCCGTAGCAAAACGTCGCCCCCAGGGCGGCTAAAATAAACCAGCCGTCCCCGCCCAGGGCAAAGTCGAGCCGATTGGCAGACAGTATGTAAACACCCAGTAGCGCCAAGGCGAGCCCCACGTACTGTTGACGCTGTATCGCGGTAGCGAAGAACAGCGCGCCAAGCAGCGCAGTAAAAATCGGCGTGGTGGCGTTAATCAGTGAAGTGAAGCCCGCCTCAAGTTGCGTGGTGGCGAGCGCCAGTAGTGAAAAAGGCAGTACATGATTGACCACCCCTAACAATAACAGCGGCCCCTTATGCTGCCAGATGAGTCGCAGATAGTGCAGGCTGATCAGCAGCGGCATCAAGAGCAGGGCACCAATCCCCATGCGTACCAGCACTAACGGCACCGCGCCAAACTCGGGGGCGGCCACGCGCATAAAGATAAATGACAACCCCCATAGCGAAGAGAGCAGTATCAAGCGCAGCGTATCAGCCGACGACATGGTGAGTCCTTAACGTCTAATCAATTAGGTAGCTAACTAGCTTACGGCTGAATAGAGGGGGATGGAAGCTATTGAGCACGCGGGTACAGCAGAACCGTAAAAAATCAGCTACGCTGGTTAGGTGGTCGAGCGGCAACCGTCGTTAGGCCCTGTCTGACAACATGTCTATGCATATTGGCACACACAAGGAGTTGTTCATGGATCGTAAAGCTAGCGCACGTTGGGAAGGTGGTCTCAAGGATGGTAAAGGCACCGTTTCAACCGAAAGTGGCGTTTTAGATGCCAAGTACTCCTTCAGCAAGCGCTTTGAAGATGAAAAAGGTACCAACCCCGAAGAGCTGATTGGCGCGGCGCACGCCAGCTGTTTCTCAATGGCCCTGTCAATGATTTTGGGCGAGAAAGGCTACACCGCTGATTCTATCGAAACCAGCGCCAAAGTGACCCTTTCCCAAAGCGATGCTGGGTTTGATATCTCGAAAATTCACTTGGACGTTGTGGCTGACATAAGCGGCGCCGACGATGCCGCTTTTCAGGAAGCAGCGGAAACGGCAAAAGCTAACTGCCCTGTTTCCAAGGTTCTTAATGCAGATGTAAGTATGACGGCTAAATTAAAAGGCTGACGATAAGCTTGTTGATAGCTTACGTTTTTTAATAGCATAAGTTATGGTGCCGCCACATTGATTGATGTGGCGGCATTTTTAATTATTTTTATTGTCTGAACGAGTAGAAAAGAGTGTTGGTAATAAAAAAGCCTTGGCAAATGCCAAGGCTTTTTTGGAACTAATTAGCGTTTACTCATCTTCGCTTTTATCTTCGCTACGGTGATACTCTTCAGCAGCTTCAAGTGCATCTTCTGACGCATTAACGGTAATGACATAATCTTCGCCATCTTCTGCTTTGGTCAACTCAAGTGAGTCCCATTCGATAGCGACGTTTTTCTCGCCCATCCCAAGGAAACCACCGACACCAACGACAACAGCATTAATTTGGCCATCTTCATCGATCACCAAGTCAGTGATGGTGCCGATATCTTCGTCATCTTCGACACTGCTTTTGACTTGGTTGCCGGTTAAAGCATCGGAATGGAAAGTACCTGCTGGCGTTTCCGTCAGGTAAGTCGCTTCCATGGTGGTGGTATTCTCTTCGGCGTTAACAGTGCCTGCGGCGAACATAACGGCCGGCACCATGAGAGTAACTAGAATAGCGGGTTTGATCATTTTCATTTTGCTTGCTCCTTGCGATTTTATTGGGGCTTAACGACTCCGCGTCACAACCCAAATAAATCGATAGCGACGGTACTGACTTCGTTTAATAGAAGCGATATCAACGCCGGTGCTATCATTCCTGATTGTGTTAATTGCGCCTATGCACTTTATGCTTGGTATTTAATACATAGTATTTAATACATGGCATTTAATGCATTGGCTTAATTAACGCTATCTTGCGCGTCACTGCGCTAAGACAAATATTAGATTAGTCGCTGTGCTCAGAAATACAACTACTAATATGAATTTTTCGGTAACAGAATCGCTTTGGGCTCACGCCTGGCGGCGCCACTGGGCCGCCGTGCGACAGTCTGTCGAGTTGACCTGCTCCCGCCCAGTGTTCATATTCGTCTCTAAATGGCTCGCTTTTCATCCCTGTCTTGAGAAAAGTGAGGTCGCATAAAAAGGAGACTCCCTGACCATGACTTCCCACCCTTTGCAGACGTTAAAACAGCTCTGCGTCAGCAGCGTTGCGCTAGGTGCATGGCTGTTAGCCTTGAGCGCTGCAGCCGATAGCAGCGAGCTGCCCAAAGGTCATTTTCTGCTGCCTGAAGAGGGCAATATGGTGGGCCAAGTGTATACCGTCACGGCGACCGAAGAGGACACGCTGCTGGATATTGCTAAAGCACACAACGTGGGTTACGAAGAAATTCGTATGGCTAATCCAGATACCAGCCTATGGGTGCCAGGAGAGGGAACCGAGGTGAAGATCCCCGGGCAGTTTATTTTGCCCGATGAGGCGCGAACTGGGATTGTCATCAACGTGGCGGAGCTGCGCCTTTATTATTACCCAGAGGTAGAGGCGGGCGAGACGCCACGTGTTGAGACGTACCCCATTGGTATTGGGCGCGATGCCTATAATACGCCGCTGGGGATTACCGAAACCACCATGCGGCTTGAAAACCCGGCCTGGTATCCACCTGAGTCGATTCGGCGTGAGGCCGCTGAGCGGGGCGACCCAGCCCCTGCGGTGGTTCCCCCCGGTGCTGATAATCCCTTGGGTGAATATGCTATTTTGCTGGATATTCCCGGTTACCTGATCCATGGCACTAACCAGCCAGATGGCATTGGTATGCGTGCCAGCCGTGGCTGTATCCGTATGCATCCAGAGGATATTGAATCAGTATTCTGGCGTGTGCCGGTGGGCACTCAGGTCAATATTATCGATTCACCGATCAAAGTAGGCTGGAGTGAAAGTGGGACAAATTACATCCAAGCCTTTACCGCAACGGATGAACAGGCATTTGGCATGGATATGCTGTTAAACGTTGTGGGTTTGGTTGAGCAACACGAGGGTGGCAACTCATCTAGCGTTGACTACGAACAGGTGCGCGAAGTGCTGGAGCAGGCCAACGGTCAAATCGTTCCGCTTAGTTAGTCAACTGGGGTTAGCCTGTTGGGGGCTGAAAATGCTAGCGGGCTGGATCTAGCACGCCACCCAGCGAGGCATTGCGCCGAAACCAGCCCGCGATACTGGTTCGCGGGCAGCGAGTAGGCAGCACTTCGTGGGGAATGGTCTCAGATAAAAAACAGGCGAAGGTGCCCGCTTCGGGTACCACCCGGGCGACCTCTTGGCTGGGGTCGTCCGGGTGGTAGACCACCATCTCACCGCCACCGTCGCTGGGCCAGTCCGGCGTCAAATAGCCGACCGTGGATATCACGCGGTTGGCCCGACCGCGAAAGCTATCCAGGTGACGTTGATAAAAAGCGCCAGGTGGATAGTGGGCAAAGTGAGCCTCGTACTCAAACAGGCCCAAAAACAGCGCGTGGTTAAGCGCTTGCTGTAGCTCGCTCATGGCATCTAAGTAACGCCGCTGAGCAGCGCTCTCGCGATCAAGCCAGTGAATAGCGTCACCGCGGATATCTTTACGCAGCAGGTGCTGTTGGCCGCGGCCAATGCCCGCTTCATCCAGTCCGTTATAGGCCGCCCGGTGCAGAAGTTCGTGATTCAGCGCGTCGCATAGGCCTAAATCAATCACCTCGCGGCCCACATACCAACCCTGCTCAACCAGCGCATCCACAAGGGCGACCTGAGTCGCTGGCTGCAGTGCAGGTGACGAAGTAGCAACACTGGGGGTCATTTGCTGGTTCTCGATGGCGCCGGGCGCGAAGTGTTCGTGGAGGATTTTGAGAGACGGCTTGTGCGTTCAGGGTAGTGGCGCAGCGGCCCAGCAGGTCGTTGATACAGATCAATCGGCATACCAAAGCCTTCGGCCAGTAACTCCACTAACATCATCGCCGAGAGCCCCCAGATAACGTGGCCGTCTACGTGGTAGCTGGGCACGTAGTGGGCAACGCCATCCACGGTAATCACATCGGTATGCGTTCGGTGGTCGTCTAAAAAGTGACTCAGCGGCACTTCAAAAATGGCGTCTAGCTCGCCGGGGTCGGCAATCAGCGGTAAATCCGGCGGAATAATGCCGACCCAGGGAGTAACGCGAATACCGTGCAGCGAAATGACGTCCGATAGCCGTCCCAGGGGTTGCACCAGACCTGGGTCGAGGGCAATCTCCTCTTCTGCCTCGCGCAGTGCCGTGGCGTATAGGTCGCTATCAAAGGACTCGCGCTTGCCGCCTGGGAACGCCACTTGGCCACTGTGGGTGCTCAAGTGGCTGGCCCGGCGAGTAAACAGTAAGGTAGGCGCTGGGCGTTCGACAATCGGCAACAGCACAGCGGCCTCGGGCATCACGATGTGATCCAAGCGTTGAGGCGTCAGCTGTTGCAGCTGTTTACGTAGTTTCTCTAACATGGGACATCCAGTTACTTTGTTCTCTTTTACCCAGCAGCGGTCATTGACGTCAAGCGCGTCGAGGCTTCTATTCACTAGCCGTTGAGAATACGCGATGAACTTTTGCAGCCAGTGTGGTGATAAAGTACGTTTTGCCGTCCCGGAAGGCGATGACCGCCCGCGCTACCTGTGCGCTGCCTGCGGCACGATACACTATCAGAACCCGCGCATCGTGGCGGGTACGCTGCCTGTTAGCGGTAGTAAAGTGCTGCTCTGTAAGCGGGCGATCTCACCGCGCAAAGGCTACTGGACGCTGCCCGCTGGCTATATGGAAAATGCCGAATCAACTCAGCAGGCGGCCTCCAGAGAGACCCGTGAAGAGGCCTGTGCCGAGGTTGAACTCGTCAACCTGTATACCCTGATTGATCTGCCGCATATCAATCAGGTGTATATGATCTTTCGCGCCGAGTTAATCGGTGGGTTCAGCGCCGGACCGGAAAGCCTGGAAGTCGCGCTGTTCGAAGAGCACGAAATCCCCTGGGACGAGCTGGCCTTCACTACCATTGAGCGCACGCTCAAACACTTTTACGCTGACCGCGTCTATAACGAGTTTCCGCTGCATACCAGCGTGGTAACGCCTGAAGATCGCGAACGTTACTTTGGTAGCGCTTAACACTTTAACGGCTTGGTTATAGGTCGGCTAACTGCCACACATCATACGCGACTTCTTCGTAAGGGTGGGCAAGCCTCAAGGCGGCGATGGCGCCGTGGATATGCGCTTCATCGCACAACAATTCGACCTTGAACTCTTCGACTGTTTCCAAACTGCCCACCGAGCCGATATGCGGGTGGGCGCCTTCCGTGGGGCGAAACTGGCCTGTACCACGGGTTTGGAAACAGACATTTTCATAATCGCCAATACGGCCTGCACCAGCTTCAAATACGGCTCGCTTAACGCTTTCGGCATCTTCCACAGGAACAAAAAAAGCCAGTTTGTACATGCTGTATCTCCAAACGGTCGATCCATTGTGAAACGCGTAATTCTGGCTATGTTAGCGGATAGGCGACTATTGGTCGCGGGGTTAGCTTTGTATGATGATGCCTGATCAACAATACGGGAACCATCGAATGGATAAATTCGAGGTAAAGCTGGATCAGGCGGCCAGAGCCGCTTGGATGTCTTATGTAGGTGGAATGACCCAGGATGAGATCGCCAGCCAGTTGGGCGTTTCACGGCCAGGCGTGCAGCGCCTATTGGCGTTGGCTCGCCAGGAAGGGTTGGTCAAAGTCCATATCGATCATCCGATCTCTAACTGTATGGCGCTGGGTAGCACGCTGCGCGATCATTTTGGTTTGACCTACTGTGAGGTGGTACCCGCCGATAATCATGCCGCCGACAGTGCCGCTTCCTATTTGGCCGTGGCTGCCGCCGAGCGCATTGCGCAGTTGGTTGAGCGCAGCGAGCCGTTGACCCTGTCGTTAGGTACCGGGCGTTCGGTACGGGCAGCGGTTGAAGCGCTCAGCCGCGTTGAACGGCCTCAGCACCGCTTTGTGTCGCTGGTGGGGAATGTTGCTCGGGATGGTTCAGCTAACCGCTACGATGCGGTAATGGTGATGGCGGATAAAACTGGCGGTGAACGCTTTTTACTGCCCGCGCCGGTCGTTGCCGAGTCACTGGCTGAAAAAGAGGCAATGTTGGCGCAGCGTCTCTTTAAAGCGATTGCCGATGTGGCGCGGGAGTCAGAGGCTGCGTTTATTGGTATTGGGCGCATCGACCGACAGGCCACGCTGTTTCAAGACCATTTCATTAGTGAAAGCGAACTGGATGAATTGCTGGGCCTAAAAGCGGTAGGTGAGCTGCTTGGCTGGCCGCTGAACCGTGATGGCGAGGTGATCGACTGTTCGATTACGCGGCGGGTTACCAGTCTTCCTCTGGAGCGCTTTGGTAAGCATCATATGGTAGCCATTGCGGGAGGATACGAAAAAGCCTCGGCGATACATGCCGCGCTGCGCGGCGGTTGGCTGAAAGGTTTGGTCACCGACGAAGTAGCCGCACGGCAGATTGTTGAGGCGCTATAAGTTGAGAGGGGTTGGAGTGTTGGCGCGTGCGCTGCAACATGCGTCAAAGGTGATAAGTTAGCGTAAAGTCTAAGTTAATCGGCTTTGCTTTTTTTTGGCTTACGTACGATCATTTGTTCGATAGATGATCAATAAGATCAAGGCGACAACAATGCCAATACCAGCCCACTAGGAGTTCTTTATGCGACTCGCACGTCACTTGCCCGTCTCCACGCTAGCGGCCGCCATTGCCATATCGGGCCACGCCCAGGCGCAAACTGAAATTACCGTGGCCACGGTTAATAACAACGACATGGTGATAATGCAGAGCCTCACCGATGCTTTCGAAGAAGCGCACCCCGATATCACGCTGGACTGGGTGGTGCTGGAAGAGAATGTGCTTCGTCAGCGCATGACTACCGATATTGCCACCGGTGGTGGCCAGTTTGACGTCATGACCATCGGTACTTACGAAGTGCCTATTTGGGCTGAGCGCGGCTGGCTGTCACCGTTGGATAATTTACCCGACGACTACAACGAAGACGACCTGCTGACCTCAGTGCGCGATGGTTTGAGTCTGGACGGCACGCTCCACGCGCTGCCGTTTTATGCCGAAAGCTCAATGATGTACTACCGCCAGGATCTGTTTGAGAAAGCGGGTATTGAGATGAGCGAACAGCCCACCTGGGAAGAGGTACGCGAGTGGGCGGGCGAACTGCACGGCAGCGAAGAAGGGCTGGCTGGCATCTGCCTGCGCGGCAAGCCGGGCTGGGGTGAGAACATGGCATTTATTACCACGCTCGTGAACACCTACGGGGGGCGCTGGTTCGATGAGGAGTGGAATCCAGAGCTTAACTCTGAACCATGGACAAAAGCTGTCCAGTTCTATGTCGACCTGCTGAATGATTACGGCCCGCCAGGGGCAAGCTCTAACGGCTTTAACGAAAATCTGGCGCTGTTTGCACGCGGCAACTGTGCTATGTGGGTAGATGCCACTTCAGCCGCCGGCAAGCTGTTCGACGAAAATGAGTCCGATGTAGCAGACAGCTTAGGTTTTGCCCCGGCACCGATAGCAGAAACCCCCAAAGGCTCACACTGGTTATGGTCTTGGGCGCTCGCGATTCCGGCCTCTTCCGAAAAACAGGAAGCAGCGCTTGAGTTCATTACCTGGGCCACCTCAGAAGAGTACATTGAGTTGGTGGGTGAAACGGAAGGCTGGACCAGCGTTCCCCCCGGCACGCGCGAGTCTACTTACGCGAACGAGCAGTACACCGAAGCGGCACCTTTTGCTGATTTCGTTCTAAAGGCCATTCAAGAAACCGACCCGAATGACTCAACCCTAGAACCCAACCCCTACGTTGGCGTACAGACGGTCAATATTCCTGAGTTCCAGTCGATTGGTACTCAAGTAGGCCAAACCATTGCCGCTGCGTTGACTGGCGACACCACGGTAGAGCAGGCGCTAGACAACGCCCAGCGCGCCACAGAACGCACGATGCAGCGAGCTGGCTACATCGAGCGATAGAAGTGACCAACGCCTGCCTGTCCACTTGGCTATTGTCAGTGACGGCAGGCGTTTTATCGCTGTGTTCTAGCCGTTTTCGTAAAGAGCCTCGTATTTCGCAGGTAATCCCATGACTAAAACCCGTGCTTCCGGCCGTACCGTCGGCGGGCTGAGAACGCTTTTTCTTCAAGCGCCAGCCGTCACGCTACTGCTGCTATGGATGATTGTGCCGTTAGGCATGACGCTGTGGTTCTCCTTCCAGTATTACAACCTGCTTATGCCCGACATAGCCGGTTTTGCCGGGGTGGAAAACTACCAATACCTGTTAACCGATCCCGCGCTGTGGACCGCTATGGGCAACACGCTGCTACTGGTGGGATGGGTGCTGGCGATTACCGTAGTGGGTGGCACCCTGCTGGCGGTGTTGTTTCAGCAGGATTTCGCGGGGCGTGGGATAGCCCGTGTGCTGGCGATTTCGCCGTTTTTTGTCATGCCCACCGTCAGCGCCCTGGTGTGGAAAAACATGATGATGCACCCCTCTAATGGCGTGCTTTCGTGGTTGTTTGAGTCCGTCGGCCTGCCTGCGCTGGACTGGTTTTCAGCGCTACCGCTGACCTCCATTGTGATTATCGTCGCTTGGCAGTGGCTACCGTTTGCACTGCTGATTCTGCTCACCGCCATGCAGTCACTGGATGAGGACCAAGTAGAAGCGGCAAGAATGGATGGCGCGGGGCCCGTGGCGATTTTCTTCTTTATTACGCTGCCGCACTTAAAGCGCGCGATCAGCGTGGTGATCATGATTGAAATGATCTTTCTGCTGACTATTTTCGCGGAAATTTTTGTGACGACCTCAGGTGGCCCTGGTTTAGCGACCACCAATTTGGCCTACCTGATTTATATCCGTGCGCTACTCGATTTTGACGTGGGCACTGCGTCCGCCGGTGGGGTGATTGCGATCATTCTCGCCAATATCGTGGCGATCTTCCTGGTCCGTATGGTGGCCAAAAACCTGGAAGACTAGACTGGCACTTGTGTCTTGGGAGTACTTCGATGACAACATTAAGTTCCAAAACGGCTGCGCCGCGCTCGGTATCGGGATGGCGCTCAGCACAAGCCAAGCGGGCAATGATAACGGTGCTGGGATGGTCGGTTGCCCTGGTGATCTTTTTTCCGATTTTCTGGATGATATTGACCGGCTTTAAAACAGAAACAGCGGCAATTGCCGACCCTACGCTAATTTTTTCGCCCACTTTAGAGAGCTACCAAGCAGTGCATGCGCGCTCAGGCTATACACGCTTTGCGCTTAACAGCGTCGCGGTGGCGTTTGGCTCTACCTTCTTCGCACTGTTAATTGCCATTCCTTGCGCCTACGCCATGGCGTTTTTGCCCACCAAGCGCACCAAGGGCACGCTGCTGTGGATGCTCTCCACCAAAATGCTGCCGTCGGTGGGCGTGTTGGTGCCGATTTATCTGATCTTTCGTGACGTTGGCCTGCTCGATACCCGCACAGGGTTAATCATCGTCTATACGCTGATGAACCTGCCGATTGTGGTGTGGATGCTCTACACCTTCTTTAAAGATATGCCCAAAGACATTCTTGAAGCAGGGCGTATGGACGGTGCTTCGACGCTACAGGAAGTGTGCTTTCTGCTGCTGCCGCTGACGCTACCGGGCATCGCTTCAACGGGCCTGCTGTCGGTGATTCTGAGCTGGAACGAGGCGTTCTGGAGTCTCAATCTCACCACTTCGAGTGCCGCACCGTTAACCGCTTATATCGCCTCATTCTCAAGTCCTGAGGGGCTGTTCTGGGCCAAGCTGTCCGCCGCTTCCACCATGGCCATTGCGCCTATTTTGATACTTGGTTGGATGACCCAAAAACAAATGGTACGTGGCCTGACCTTTGGTGCCGTCAAGTAAAGGATATTCCTCATGGCAACACTACAACTGAAAAATATTACCAAGCAATTTGGCGATACCGAAGTGATCAAAGGCATCGACCTTGAGGTGAATGACCGTGAATTTGTGGTCTTCGTCGGTCCTTCGGGCTGCGGTAAATCGACCCTGATGCGCATGATTGCCGGGCTGGAAAGCGCCACAGATGGTGACATCCTCATTGATGGTCAGCGGATCAATGATGTTGGCCCGGCGGATCGCGGCCTGGCCATGGTGTTTCAGAGCTATGCGCTTTATCCCCACATGACGGTGGAAGGCAACATGGGCTTCAGCATGCGCCTGGCGGGTGTTCCCAAGGAGGAGCGGCGCGCCAAGGTGCTGGAAGCGGCCAAGATTTTGCAGCTAGAACCGCTGTTAGACCGTAAGCCCAAAGCGCTCTCCGGCGGTCAGCGCCAGCGGGTGGCAATCGGCCGGGCGATTGTGCGTAACCCCAGCATCTTTCTGTTTGATGAGCCGCTCTCCAACCTGGATGCCGCGCTGCGGGTGCAGATGCGTATCGAGCTGGCGCGCCTGCACGATGAGCTGGACGCCACCATGATCTACGTCACCCACGACCAGATTGAAGCGATGACAATGGCGGATAAAATCGTCGTGCTCCACGACGGCGTGGTGGAGCAGGTGGGCTCGCCCATGGCGCTCTACCATCATCCGCGCAATCGCTTTGTGGCCGGCTTTATTGGCTCACCGAAAATGAATTTTCTACCGGTAACACTGACCGGCGTAACGCCTGAAGGAGTGGGTATTCGCCTGCCCGGTGGCGGTGAGCGCAGCGTACCGGCTGATGGTGCGCACTTGGATGCTAACGCGACCCTTGAGCTGGGTGTTCGCCCTGAACACCTAGTGCTTGATGAACAGGGGCCGTTGAGCGGTGAAATCAAGGTGCTGGAGCGGCTAGGTGGCCAAACCTCGCTCTATGTCCAGATGGACGACGAACTCATCACGATTATGGCCGATGGCGACGTGGCCTATCGGGTCAACGATACGGTGCATTTCGGCTTTGCCCCCGAGCGCGCCCACCTGTTTGACGCTGGCGGCCTGGCCTTGCCCAGCTTGCAACAGCACCCCTTGGCAGGGCTAACCCGACACGATAACCGCGCGCCCGGTTCGCCTTCCGAGGAGCCTGCATGAGGACACTCATCTTTGATTGCGATGGCGTGCTCGTGGATAGCGAAGCGCTCGCTGAAGGCACTCTTGTGGAGTACCTCTCCCGCTGGCTGCCTGACCTGGATATCGACCAGGAACTTGGTCAGGCCTTGGGGATGACCACGTCGGCGATTCTCGCCCATCTTGAGGCGTTAAGCGCCCACTCGCTGCCTCTGGATGCTACCGAGCAGGTGGATACCGCCATTGAGGCGCGCCTGGCGCGGGAGCTTAAAGCCATAGACGGGGCCGATAAGGCCATTCGCGGCATCAGTTTGGAAAAGGCAGTGGTTTCCAACAGCCGTCGTAGCCGCGTGTTGGCGTCGCTGGCGACCACGCACTTGGCCGAGGCGTTTGGCGAGGTCGCCATTTTTACCGCTGAGCAAGTCGCCAACCCCAAGCCTGATCCCGCGCTCTATCGTTTGGCGGCGTCTCAGTTAGGTCAGGTGCCACGAGACTGTCTTGTGGTAGAAGATAGTGTGGCCGGGGTAACCGCCGCCCATGCTGCGGGTATGTGCGTGATTGGTTTTGTCGGTGCCAGCCACGTAGACGCGGAACAGTCTACGCGGCTGACTCAAGCCGGTGCCTGGCGCATTTTAGCGCATATGCATGGCCTGGAAGCCTTGGTGGATGAGTGGCAAGCCAATGGCCATTTATCCACTTGATAAAAGCTTCTTGACCATAACGGTGCAGTGAACAGTGAGAGCATAACAATGAAACTAAATAACAAAGTCGCGGTGATTACCGGCGGCGCTCGGGGCATCGGTTTGGCCATTGCCCAGCGCTATTTAAGTGAAGGTGCCAGCGTGGTGGTGGCGGATATTGATGGTGCCGCCATTGAGGCGGCTTTGACAACACTGGGCCAGCAAGCCCCCGCCGAAAAAGCCATGGGCATTGAGTTGAATGTCTGCGATCAGTCAGCGATTAACGCTATGGTCGACGCGGTGACGCAGCGCTTCGGCGGCATCGATATTTTGGTCAATAACGCCGCTGTCTTCGATATGGCGCCGGTGCTTGAGGTGACTGAAGCGAGTTTTGATAAGCAGTTTGCTGTGAATACCAAAGGCATGTTTTTTACCCTTCAGGCGGTTGCCCGTTCCATGGTAGACCGTGGCCAGGGCGGCAAGATTATCAATATAGCCTCCCAGGCAGGCCGTCGCGGTGAAGCGTTAGTAAGCGTTTACTGCGCCAGTAAAGCGGCTGTCATCAGCCTTACCCAATCCAGTGGGCTGGATCTGATCAAACACGGTATCAACGTTAACGGCATTGCCCCCGGGGTTGTGGATACGCCGATGTGGGAAGAAGTCGACGCGCTGTTTGCCCGATTTGAGGGCCGCCCACTCGGCGAGAAGAAGCGCCTGGTCGGTGAGGCGGTACCGTTTGGGCGCATGGGGTTGCCCGAAGACCACACCGGCGCGGCGGTGTTTTTGGCCAGCCAAGACAGTGATTACGTGGTCGCCCAGACGCTTAATGTCGATGGTGGCAACTGGATGAGCTGAGGTCGCTATGAGCCCTGATCTTGATACCTTAGCCAGTCAGATTATTGGCGCGGCCGAAGGTGCATCGCGCTATCTGGTGGCGCTGGCTGGGCCGCCGGGGGCGGGTAAGTCTTATCGCAGTGCCCAGCTTTGCGATGCGATTAATCTGCGCCTGCCAGTTCAAGCTGGGCTAGTGCCCATGGACGGCTACCACTTCGACAACGCCGTGTTGGGCGAGCAGCAGGTGTCGGTTAAAGGGGCTCCCCATACCTTCGATGTGGAGGGTCTGCGCTGCGACCTTGAACGTATCCGCCAGGCTATTCACCCGGTAGCGGTGCCGGTATTTGACCGCCCGCTGGATCTCGCCCGTGCCGGTGGGCGCCTGATTACCCTTGAACAGCGCATTGTCATTGTTGAGGGTAACTATTTGCTGCTTGACCGCTCTCCCTGGCGCGAACTGCGACCGCTGTTTGATTGGACGCTGTTTATAGATGTCGACGACGTCGTACTGGTTGAACGGCTGGTCAGCCGCTGGCTTGAGATGGGCCAGGATCGCACCGGGGCGCTTGAGCGCACCCACCACAAAGACATGCTCAACGCGCAGTTAGTGAAAAGTTGCTGTTTACCGCCTGACCAGCGCTGGCGCTAGTACTTTGTGTTAGCACACTTAAACCGTACCTTTTACCTGTCTTTATTCACCCCATCGCGCCAAGTAGGCCTTGGCTGGAGAGTCCCATGACCCGTCTTAACAATCACAACCTGGGCAAGCTAACCGACGATGTTGCCAAACCAGATTACGTTGCCAAACCTCAGTATGACCGCCAGACGCTCACACCCGGTATCGTGCATATTGGGGTTGGGGGCTTTCACCGCGCCCACCAAGCAATGTATCTGGATGCATTAATGAACCAGGGCGAAGCACTAGATTGGGGCATTGTGGGCGTGGGCGTGATGCCCGGCGACAAGCGCATGCAGCAGGCACTGGCCGCGCAGGACTATCTCTACACCCTGGTGGTTAAGCACCCTGATGGCCAGTATGAGCCGCGGGTCATTGGCAGTATGGTCAATTATCTATTCGCACCGGAAGAGACCGAGGCGGTGATCGAGCAGATGGCTGACCCAGCGATTCGTATTGTGTCATTGACGGTGACCGAAGGCGGTTACAACTTTCACCTGGTAAGTGGCGAATTCGATCTCGATAACCCCCAGGTGCGTGGTGATCTTGCTAACCCTACTCAGCCTACTACCAGCTTCGGGCTGGTGGTGGAAGCGCTGGCCCGCCGTCGCGCCCGGGGCATCGCACCGTTCACCGTAATGTCCTGTGATAATATTCAAGGTAATGGTGACGTGGCCAAACGCATGTTCGGCGCCTATGCCCAGGCGCGGGATGCGGAGCTAGGCGCCTGGCTGGAAGCAGAGGTGGCCTTCCCCAACGCTATGGTGGATCGTATTACCCCGGTAACATCGACCACGGATATTGATGAGCTGACCCAGCGCTTTGGCGTTGAAGATGCCTGGCCGGTGGTCTGTGAGCCCTTCTCCCAGTGGGTATTGGAGGATCACTTTCCCCTTGGCCGCCCGGCGTTTGATAAAGTGGGCGTTCAAGTTGTTGAAGATGTCGAACCCTACGAGCTGATGAAGCTGCGTCTGCTCAACGCCAGCCACCAGGCGTTGACCTATTTTGGCTATTTAGCCGGATACAGTTACGCCCACGAAGTATGCCAGGATCCGCTATTCGTCGATTTTTTGCTGGGCTATATGCGCGAAGAGGGCACGCCGACCTTGGCTCCAGTGCCGGGGGTTGATTTAGAAACCTACCGCTTAACGCTGATTGAGCGCTTCGCCAACCCGCAAATCAAAGATACCTTGGCACGCCTCTGCGCCGAGAGCTCTGACCGCATTCCTAAGTGGCTAGTGCCGGTGATTCGGCAGCAGTTGGCGCAAGGTGGCGAGATAGAGCGCAGCGCCGCTGTGGTGGCCAGCTGGGCGCGTTACGCTGAAGGGGTGGACGAGCAGGGCGAGCCGATTGACATCGTTGACCGCTTGAAGGCCCCGCTGATGATGATTGCCGCTGAGAACCGCGCTCGTCCCACGGCCTTTATCGAAAATCGTGAGCTGTTTGGCGACTTAATCGACAGCACCCGTTTTGTAGAAGCCTATTTAGCGGCTCTAAGTTCACTGCACGAACGCGGCGCGCGCGCTACGCTAGAGGGTCTGGCGTCGTCCAAAGGAACATTGTGATGTATATCGGGGTAGATTGCGGTACCCAGAGTACCAAGGTAGTGGTAGTAGACGTTGAGCAGGGCAAAATTCTTGCGGAAGCAAGCCGTGCTCATCACCTGGATGAAGGCGAGAATGGCCGTCGCGAGCAGGCGCCTGCTGAATGGCTGGCGGCCTTGAAAGCGGCGTTTTTTGCCGCACTCGACAAAGCCGGTGTCTCGGCTAGCCAAGTGCAAGGTATCGGCGTTTCCGGCCAGCAGCACGGTATGGTGGCTCTCGATGCAGAGGGCGTGCCGGTCTACCCCGCCAAGCTTTGGTGCGACACCGAAACGAGTGCCCAGAACGCCGATTTAGTCGCCCGCTTGGGCGGCGAGGCGGGCTGCCTGGAGAAGCTGGGGCTGGTGCTGCAAACCGGCTATACCGCCTCCAAAGTCGCCTGGCTGCGTGAGCAACAACCGGACGCCTATCAGCGTATCGAGAGCTTGCTACTGCCCCACGATTACCTCAATTTCTGGCTCACCGGTGAACGCGTCACCGAAGCGGGCGACGCTTCAGGCACCGGCTACTTCGATACCCGCCAGCGCTGCTGGCAGTTGGATGTTTTTGCTGAAATTGCCCCCGAATTAGACCCGGCGCGGGTACTGCCCCGGGTGCTGGAGGCGCATGAGTCGGTAGGCGTTGTGCGCCCAGGGGTGGCCCGGGAACTGGGGCTGGGCGACCAGGTGGTGGTCTCCTCAGGCGGCGGCGACAATATGCTCGGCGCTATTGGCACCGGCAATATTACCCCAGGGCTGATCACGCTGAGTCTGGGCACCTCCGGCACTGTTTGCGCCTACTCAGCGACCCCCGTGGAGTGCGATAGCGCCATGGTCGCCAACTTCTGCTCCAGCACCGGCGGCTGGCTGCCGCTGATTTGCACCATGAATGTCACTTCCGCCACAACTCGGGTGCGCGAGCTGTTTGGCTTGGACTTGGCGGCCTTTAGCGAGAAAGTGGCCAACGCGCCAATCGGCGCTGAGGGCGTTACCGTACTGCCATTTTTCAACGGCGAACGGGTGCCCATGCTGCCGGATGCCTCAGCGGACTTCCTGGGTCTGACCAGTCTTAATACCACCCAGGCTAATATGTGCCGGGCGGTGGTGGAGGGGGCCACTTTCGGGCTACGCTATGGGTTGGAATTGCTGGGTGATTTAACCGCCGGGGCCAGCCAGATTCGCCTGATCGGTGGCGGTGCTAACAGCCCCGTATGGCGGCAGATGGTCGCGGATATTACCGACACTCAGGTAATTTGCCCCGAGATTACCGACGCGGCCGCCCTGGGCGCGGCGATACAGGCGGCCTGGTGCGACCAGCGTTCAGAGGGGGTCACCCTGGAAGCGCTGTGCGAAAAATTAGTCCATCTGGATACGCAGTCACTGGCCGACCCCCATCCAGAACGGGTGGCCGCCTACCAACCGATTTATGCGCGTTACTGCGCAGCACTTGAACAACGCCATGGCGGTGTGAAGTGATTATTAAGTATTAGACGGATATTAAGGAGATGTTATGACCAGTCAGCTGCAGCAGTTAAAACAACATTCGCTCGTCGTCGCCGACACCGGTGATCTTGACGCTATTCGTCGTTATCAGCCTCAGGATGCCACCACCAATCCCTCGCTGCTGCTGAAGGCGTTTAGCCTGTCCGGTTACCAAGCGCTGATTGACGAAGAACTCAGCAGTGTAAAAGCCTCCGGCGGCAGCCGTGAAGAGCAGGTCAAATATGCCGTTGACCGCTTAGCGGTGGCCATGGGCAGCGAGATTTCCGCCGTTGTTCCGGGGCGTGTTTCCACCGAAGTGGCTGCGCGGCTGTCGTTTGATACCCAGGCCAGCATAGCCAAGGCCCACGAGTTAATCGAGCTGTATGATGCCCGCGGGGTGTCCCGTGACCGCGTGTTGATTAAGCTGGCCTCTACCTGGGAAGGCATTCGTGCCGCCGAGGTGCTTGAGCGTGAGGGTATTCAGTGCAACCTGACGCTGCTGTTCAGCGAAGCCCAGGCCCAGGCCTGCTTTGATGCTGGCGTGTTTCTGATCTCGCCCTTCGTGGGGCGCGTGACCGATTGGTACAAAAAAGCGACCGGCAACGACTACACGCCAGAAAACGACCCGGGCGTTCAGTTTGTTCAAGGCGTTTGCCAGCGTGCCAACCAAGGTGGCTACGACACCGTGGTAATGGGCGCGAGCTTCCGCACTACCGGCCAAGTACTGGCCTTGGCGGGCTGCCCACGGCTGACGATTTCGCCAGCGTTGCTGGAGGAGCTGGAAGCAACAGAAGGCAGCGTCAATGCGCAGATTCAATCTGGCGAAGGTCGCGGCAAACCGACTGAACCGTTAAGTGAATCGGCCTTCCGCTGGGGCCACAACCAGGACGCCATGGCTAACGATAAGCTGGCGGAAGGCATCCGTCGCTTCCACGATGACCAGCTTGAGTTAGAGAGCCTGATTGATAAACGGTTAGGCTAAGCCATAAGCCAGACGATCGACTTACATTCGAGCAACGGGAGAGTGACATGGATGCCACCCTAAACCAGCTGTTGGAGTCCATTGAGTTAACTCCCAGCGGCGACTTGCAGTCGCTCAGTGGGGGAGATATCGCCGCTGTGTATCGCCTGGATACTCGCCAGGGACAGGTGGTGATTAAACACGACGACGCGGCACGGCTGCGCGGCGAAGCCGAGGGGTTACGTGCGCTGGGTAGCGCCTGTGAGCAGTTGGCGGTGCCGGAGGTATTAGGTTTGTCAGACGGCTGGCTGGTCATTGAGTCGTTAGACACCGTACCCGGTGGGCCGCAACACGAAGCAGCGCTTGGCGAAGGGCTGCGCGGCTTGCACGGCGTGATTGGCGATGCCCACGGTTGGCATCAGGATAATGCCTGTGGGCAAACGCCCCAGCCCAATGCACCGCTTAGTGACGGGCGGGCCTTCCAGCGCGAGCGCCGTTTATTACCCCTGTGCGAGGCGAGTCACCAGCGTGGGCTATTGGACGGCGAGTTGCGGAGGCGTATCGAGCGTTTGGCTCACGATTTGGAGAGTTGGCTGCCGGATGCGCCGCCCAGCTTGCTCCATGGTGACCTATGGTCGGGGAATGTGCTCTGCTCTACAAAGGGGCCAGCGATTATCGACCCGGCAGTGTATCGCCACTACCCGGAAGTAGATTTAGCAATGCTGACGTTATTTGGCTCGCCGGGCGAGGCTTTTTTTGACGCCTACTGGAACGGCAACGCCCCGGCCGACTGGCCGAGGCGTGAAGCGCTGTTTCAGCTTTATCCGCTGCTGAATCACTTGCTGCTGTTCGGTGCCGGTTATCGTTCGGCGGTTGAACGTAGCGTGGCGAGGCTCGAGTCTTTCGCTTGACTTGCCAGGACTTACGTTTTACCAAGATTTATAGGGCAAAAACTTACCATTCAAAGTTAATAGTACCCGGTCACCTTTGGGGTCTTCGATTTTGTCGACTTCCATGGTGAAGTCGATGGCGCTCATAATGCCGTCGCCAAACTTCTCCTGGACCACATCTTTTAAGGTCTCCCCGTACACACCGACGACCTCATAGAGACGGTAGATAAACGGATCCTGTGGGATCGCTTCATCCCAGGCTTTGGTGGGAAAAGCTACCAGCGCATCGGCGACCTCGCTTTCCACGCCTAGCGTGTCGCAAAGCTTAGCGGCAATCGCTTGGCTGGCGCTGTTCATGCCGTAACAGGCGGAGGCGACCCATACCGGCGACATGCCAACCGCTTTACCAATATCGTCCCAGCTCATTTTTTTGCGCGCTTTAGCGGCGAGCAGGGTGTGACGCATTTCGAGCTTATCCATCATGGTTCTCCTCTAGAGTAGCGAGCGAGTGACGCCCTTTTTGACTTATCAGATTGAATCAAGACAGCACTTTTTTGGGCTGAGTGCGCACGTGAGTGGTATAGAGCACCAAACCAACCAGAGTCAGGCCGCCTACCAAGTTGCCCAGTACCGTGGGGATTTCGTTCCACATTATGTATTGATACAGGGTGAAGTCAGCGCCCAGCATGAGGCCAATCGGGAACAAGAACATGTTGACCACGGAGTGCTCAAAACCGAGATAGAAAAACACAATAATCGGCATCCACATGGCCATGATTTTGCCGGAAACCGTTGTGGAAATAGCGGCGCCCACCACGCCCATGGATACCATCCAATTACAGAACATGCCCCTTAGGAAAAGCACAATCCAACCAGCAAATCCCGCCTCCTGGTAACCCACTGTGCGACTTTCACCGACGGCCATCATCGTTTGGCCAACGGCGTTTATCTCCTCGGTGCCGCCCATGGTGAAATTCAGGTAGCCAAAGGTGGCGATAAACAGGGCGCCACCGAGATTACCGAGTCCCACCAGCGCCCAGCACTTCAGCATCCGAGGCAGGGTGACCCCAGGCCTTTTGTCCAGCCATGCAATAGGCACTAGCATAAAAACCCCGGTAAGCAGGTCGTAGCCCATCAGGTAGAGCATTACAAAACCCACGGGAAAGAGCAGCGCCCCAATCAGAAAATGGCCTGTTTGGGTGGCGATGGTAATGGCAAAAATAACCGCCAACGCCAGAGTCGCCCCCGCCATAAAGGCGCGGATAAGCGTATCCCGGGTGCCCATATAGACTTTTGATTCACCCTGATCCACCAACTTAGTGACGAATTCACTGGGCATTAGATAAGACATAAGTATGTCTCCTGTGTCATTTCGGTTAATTAACGTCTGGCCCAAGAGTTTTAGTGTTGCTCAACCGGAGCAATAAAACCGATGGCTGCGCCGTTCTAGTGCGAAAGGGATTCAGCGTGCGACGCTATTGCGCTATCCGTACATGTATTGCGATTTGTGTGCCAACTCACGTTTTGTGTTTTTATCTATCTGTTTTTAATGATTTAAATTTTATTTTCGTTAATGTTTCTGAAAGGCTTAATGGGTTACGAAAAAATGTAATTAACGATATTTCGTTGTTTTATTGACGAAAGTTCGTAAGTGGCGTGGTAATTGAATGTTTAAGGGGGAGTAAATCTAGAGGCATGCGCCAATGTATGAGCATGAAAGCACTTATATAGAGGCCCTAATGGGCGGATGTTCACCCCTTGCGATGATCGTGGTCGACCCCTTTGCTGATCAGCTACTGGCTGCTAATCCTGCCGCCTGCGAGATGCTCAATATGCATGAAGTGCTCCCTCTCAAGGCCCCGTTTAGCCACCGCTTGAGTGCCTCACTACCGCTATGGGTGAGCTTTACCGATGAGGCGCTGGTTCAAAATACGGCTTGGTCGGATGATTTAGTGATGCTAGATATGCTCCGCCAGCCGTATCGCGTTGAGGTTTATGCTCAGCGCATCGACGACTCGGGACAACTGCTATTGACGCTGATTGACCGCAATAAAGCCGAACAGCGTCGGGCGAAAGCGGAGCTAGGCCGCCAGCATCGTCAAGGTGAGGTAGGCTGGCAGCGGGTCGAGCAGGTGTTTGAGCGGATTGAGAAGCAGAACCAACTTATTCTTGGCGCAGCGGGGGAGGGCATTTACGGCCTGGATGCCGAAGGTAAAACCACCTTTGTGAATCCTGCTGCCGAGCGCATTTTAGGCTGGAGTACCGAGGATATGGTGGGCCACGACGCCCACCTGATGTTCCATCACACCCACGCCGATGGCAGCCACTTTCCGGTACAGCAGTGCCCGATCCATGCCTCGTTTAGCGACGGCCAAGTACATCACGTCGATAACGAAGTGTTCTGGCATAAAAATAGCGAGGCGATTCCCGTGGAGTACACCAGCACGCCGATTTTCGAAATGGGCAGGTTGGTCGGGGCGGTGGTGCTGTTTCGCGATATTCGCGAACGTAAGCGCGCTGAGCAGCAATTGCGCGATGCTCTTGCTGAAGTGGAGTCGCTCAAACAGCGTTTGGAATTGGAAAATGAGTACCTTCAAGAAGAGATAAAAGCGGAGCTAAACCACCGTGATATTGTCGGCAACAGCCCGGCGGTGGCAAAGTTAATCCAGCAGATTGAACTGGTCGCCCCCACCAGCGCCAACGTGCTGATTAGTGGCGAGTCGGGCACCGGTAAAGAGCTAATTGCCCGGGCGATTCATGCCGGTAGCACGCGTAGCGACCGGCCGTTGATTCGGGTGAACTGTGCGGCTATTCCACGGGACTTGTTTGAAAGCGAGTTTTTTGGCCATGTGAAAGGCGCTTTTACAGGCGCGGTGCAAGATCGCACCGGGCGCTTTGAACTGGCTCACGGTGGCACGCTGTTTTTGGATGAGGTGGGTGAAATACCCCTGGAGCTACAGAGCAAGCTGCTGCGGGTGTTGCAGGATCAGCAATTTGAGCGGGTGGGCGACAACCGTACTCGGGAGGTTGACGTTCGTGTGATTGCCGCTACTAACCGCGAACTGCGTGACATGATTGACGCGGGCCATTTTCGCGAAGATCTCTATTTCCGCCTTAATGTGTTTCCAATCGAATCGGTACCGCTGCGCAAGCGAATAGAAGATGTACCGCTACTGGCGCGGCATTTTTTACAGCGCGCCTGCCTTAAATTTAACAAGCCGGGGGTGCGCATACCCCCGGCCCAGCAGGAAATTCTGCAGCGCTACCCCTGGCCTGGCAATATTCGTGAGTTGGAGAACATCATTGAGCGCCAAGTCATCGTGACCCAGGATCGGCGCTTGACGTTTGATGACCTGCTGTTAAAGGAGTCGTCGCGCTCAATAGGTTCTGATAATCCGATTCAAGCCAGCGAGCAAAGTGAAGCAACGCTGCTCACCGAGCATGCGCTTAGTCAGCGCCAGCGTGAAAGCACCATTGCTGCTCTGGAGCAGGCGGGGGGTAAAGTCTCAGGGGCGGGCGGCGCGGCAGAATTGTTAGGCATTAAACCCACAACGCTTGCCTCGCGGCTAACCAAATGGGGCGTCGACACGCGGGAATTTCGTAAAAGAGCGCCGCATTAATCGCCAACCCTTCATGCTTTGGACTAAGGTAAGCTAGGTGCGACTTGACAGTAAGCTGTACACACATTTTTAGATTGTTCAAGGCTAGCATACATACATGAATGTAACTATAATGCTCATCTTTCTGAATGGCATCGTACTGCGAGTGATTGAGTGCGCTAAGTGACTTGGTTTTCTGAATGACGAGTAAGTTGAGAGACTAAGCGCGTTTACCATCTGACACTGATACCTAGAGGCAATCCCATGCGACTGGCACACTGGGCAGTCAATGCCCCTTTACGACCCCTACTGTTGGCGGTATTGACCGCTTCTTTTGTATTGCCAGCTCAAGCTGCCGATCTCATCACGATTACCCGTGATGCGTTGGACAATAACGCTGAGCTTGCCTCGGCACGCTCGGAGTATCTGGGTGTTGAAGCTGGTAGAGACGTTGCTCGAGGTGGGTTGCTGCCCCAAATTAACGCTTCAGGCACCGTGGCGAACAACGAGCAGTATGAGAGCCAGACATCCTCTCGCGCCGGAGTGGGTACTGGGACGGGGAGCGCCAGCGCCGGTGATGATCGCTACAACACCGCATCGCTCACCCTTGAGGCCACCCAGGCGCTTTATGATGAGGTGACGCGCCGACAAGTCACCCAGGCCGAGCGTCAGATAGACCAGCAGGTATACCTGCTCGCAGCGACTGAACAACAGCTGCTAATCGATGTGGCCAGCGCCTATTTTGACATTCTGAGGGCTTACGAGGTCCTAGAGGCGCGTCTTGCTCAAGAACGTGCCATTGGCCGTCAGCTTGAGCAAGCTGGTGAGCAGTTTGAGGTTGGTTTGATTGCGATTACTGAAGTCGAAGAGGCTCGCGCCACCTTTGACCAGTCGCGTGCTGACCGGATTGCCGCTGAGAGCAATCTACAGGTGGCGTTTGAGGCACTAGAGCAGTTGACCGGGCAGCGCTATGCCAGCATCGAAGCGCTGGGTGACAGCATGCCGATTGCACTCCCTGAGCCCAGCAGCCGCGACTACTGGGTAGAGCAAGCCCTTGAGCTTAATCCGCAAGTATTGGCCCAACAGGCGGCCATTGAGGTTTCCCGTAGTGGCGTAGACATTGCCCGCGCGGGAAGATTGCCGACTCTGCAAGCCTTTGGCAACTATCAGTATGGCGACAGTGATATTGATAATACCACCGGCAATGATTCTTCTAGCCAGGTAGGTATAAGCGCTAATTTACCGATTTACACCGGCGGTAGTACCAGTGCCAGCATTCGCCAGGGAACCTATCAGCTGGAGAGTAGCCAGTATGATTTCGAATCTCAGCGTCGCTCGTCGATCCAGCAGGTACGTTCGCTATATACCCAAGTCAGTAACGATGTGGAAACGGTCGAGGCTCGGGAGCAGGCCATCGTTTCTAACCGAAGTGCGTTGGAAGCCACCCGCGCTGGCTACGAGGTCGGCACCCGTAACATCGTGGACGTTTTGAACGCTGAGCAGAATTTGTATAACGCCATCGCGAATTACGCCGAGGCTCGCTACGACTATGTGGTGAACCTGCTCTCGCTTCGTCAGCAGGCCGGGCGGCTGGATGTGGACGCCATCGAGGAAGTCAATGCGTGGCTAACCGGCGATGAGGTGAACTTTACCTTGCCCGAAAGTGGCGGCAATGACCGCTATGAACCCGCACTCAACATCGGTGCGCCGCCCCAGCCCGGCACTTAATTGCTTGTCGGTTGGGAGTGCTCCAGGTGTGCGCGTGCTATCGGTCACCTTAAAAAAGATATATGGGAATTCAACGTATGAAGAAGATGATTCACTCACGCCGAGCGAGTCTGGTGACGCTGGTAGCTGCGTTGGCACTTTCAGCCTGTGGTCAAGAACAAGCCGAGGCACCCCAACAGGGTGCCCAACAAGAAGCTCCGCCCCATAAGGTCGAAGTGGCCGAAATGGCGCGTCAAGATATACCGCTGGATAAGTCGTATCCATCACTGCTACGCAGTGATGATGAAGTCACTTTGGTTGCCCGTGTCAATGGGTTTCTGGAAGAGCGCCACTTTGAACCTGGTCAGTTAGTGGAACAGGGCGATCGTCTTTACACCATCGAACCAGATCTTTACCAGGCAACCGTCAATCAGCGTGAAGCGGATCTACAGAGCGCCCGTGCGGAGCTTTCCCGCGCCCAGCGTGACGCTCAACGTTTTGAGCAACTGCTAAGCCAAAACTCGGTGAGCCGTCAGCAGTATGACCAAGCGTTGGCCGACCAACGGGTCGCCCAGGCGAGCGTAGCACAGGCCGAAGCAGCACTCTCCAGCGCTAACCTGGATCTAGGCTACTCCCAGGTGACTGCCCCCGTATCGGGCATGATCGGATTGAGCCAAATTAACGTGGGCAATCTGGTTACCTCCGGTACGGAATTAGCGACCATCACCCCGCTGGATCCACTTGAAGTACGTTTCCAGCTGCCCCAGCGGGATGCCTTTGAGCTGCGTCGCCAGTTGAGTGACGGCGGCGATACCTCGGATATTCGTGCGCGGTTGAGCATCCCTGGCGTCAGTGGCGGCAGCGATTCAGAACTGGAAGGGCATTTAGACTTCCTGGGTTCGCGGGTCGATAGCGGCACCAGCACCGTACAAGCGTCCGCCACCTTTGAAAATCCCAACGTGGCTGTGCTGCCCGGCCAATTTGTGCGTGTGCGTATTGAGGGTCTGAAGCGCTTTGATGTCATGGCAGTGCCTGAGATCGCGGTGACGCAAGGATTGATGGGCCCGCAGGTGTTTGTCCTGGATGAAGATAACAAAGCCCGCGAAAGAACTGTTTCATTGGGCGAAGTCGCTGGCCCGTGGCAGTTGATTCGTGAAGGCATTGAGCCAGGTGATCGGGTGATTGTCGGTGATCCGGCAGGTTTGGAGCCGGGTATGGCGATTGACCCCCAGCCATTCAGTGGCAATGCAGAGGCAGTGGTCGAAGAAGCCGAGCAAGAAGAAGCACAAGAGCAGGCAGAAGCGGCGCAACAGATGGATGAGGGGGCTGCTGGTCAGCCCGCTGAAGGGGAAGAGGATGCGCAATAATGAACTTCTCTAATTTCTTCATCAGTCGCCCGATATTTGCCACAGTGCTGGCTATTATCGTGACGCTGGTGGGTGTGATGTCGATGCGCATTCTGCCTATTGAGCAGTATCCCAACGTGGTACCGCCAACGGTGTCGGTACAGGCTCAGTTCCCCGGCGCAGATGCGGAAACCGTTGCACAGACGGTAGCGGCACCTATCGCAGAAGCGATTAACGGCGTTGAGGACATGCTTTATATGACCTCAAACAGTTCCGATAACGGCACTATGAGTTTAAGCGTGGCATTTAATATCGGCACGGATGGCGATATTAATACCATTAACGTGAATAATCGCGTTCAGGGGGCGCTCTCTCAGCTACCTGAAGCGGTGCAGTCCCAAGGCGTCACTGTTGAGCTCCGTTCCGACTCTATCTTGATGTTTATCGCGTTGACCTCGCCGAATGGTGACTACGACAAAATCTTTATGCAGAATTACGCTACTCTCAACGTGCTTGACGAACTGCGTCAGGTTCCCGGGGTAGGCAATGCAGAGGTACTGGGTGGTGGTGAGTTTGCTATGCGTATCTGGATGAATCCGGATAAGTTAGCCCAGTACGATTTGACGCCTAGTGAAGTGGCCAGTGCGATTAGGGCGCAAAATACGGAAGTGCCAGCGGGTAGTTTGGCATCGACGCCGCAAAGTGATCCACGCGCTTACTCCTACACTATTACCGCTGGAGGTCGCCTCAATGATGTCGACGACTTCCGTAATATTTACCTGCGTACCAATAATGACGGCTCTTCGCTACGCTTAGAAGACGTTGCACGCATTGAACTTGGGGCGTCTTCTTACGGGGTCGATGCGCGTTTAAACGGCTCAAGCATGGCGCCGATTATTATTAATCAACAGCCTGGGGCAAATGCGCTGGAAACTGCTCAGGGTGTGCGAAATGCGATGGAAGATTTGGCTAGTCGCTTCCCACCCGGGCTTGAGTATGTCGCACCTTACGACACCACGCTGTTCATTGATGCCTCAGTAGAAACGGTCATTCACACCTTCATCGAGGCCTTTCTGATTGTTATCGTCATTCTGTTTATTTTCCTGCAGAACTGGCGTTTCACTGTGATTGCCATGTCGGTAGTACCGGTGGCGGTAGTGGGTACCTTTGCGGGTTTCTATCTATTAGGCTTTTCGATAAACCTATTGACGCTGTTTGCCCTGGTGCTCTCGATAGGGATAGTGGTCGATGATGCCATCTTGGTGGTAGAAAACGTCGAACGCGTGCTGAGTGAAGAAGATGATATTAGCGTTCGCGACGCCACTATTAGGGCGATGAAAGAAGTTGGCGGCCCGGTAATTGCGACCTCACTGATCATGGCCGCGGTGTTTGTACCAGTGGCTTTCCTGGGTGGTTTTACCGGGCAGATTTACCAGCAGTTTGCAATTACCGTAGCGATCTCGGTGGCCATTTCAGCGTTGATGGCGTTGACCTTTACGCCGGCCCTGTCGGCGATTTTTATTAAACATAAAATTGCCGGGGCCGGGCAGACCAAATTTAAACGCGCCTTGAACACACCTTTGCGTCTGTTTGACCGCCTGTTTGCGGGTATCACCGCCGCTTATATGTGGCTAGTAAAAGGCTTGGTGCGTTTTTGGGTGTTGGCGTTGGCGCTTACGGTACTCACCGGGGTGGGCTCCTACTGGCTCTACGCCAATACGCCTTCGACGCTGGTACCGGAAACTGATCAGGGAGTTGTGTTGGTGAGTGTGTCGCTTCCCGACGCTGCGTCTCTGGATCGCACTCAGCGCTATATGTCAAAACTCAGTGCGGCGATTGAAGATATTCCCGGTGTGGAATACTCCTCAGCAGTAGCGGGCTATGACATTTTGTCGAGTGCTGTGAACACTGCTCGGGGGGTTATGTTTATCAATCTGAGCCCTTGGTCTGAACGCGAACTGACGGCCACCGAACTCGTTGGGCGCATTATGGGGCTGGGTGCCAGCATTGATGGCGGCTCCGCGATGGCCTTTAATTTGCCACCGATCATGGGGCTTTCGACCACCGGTGGTTTCACGGGGTATTTGCAATCATTTGATGGTGCATCGACTCGTGAACTCTATCAAGCCTCATTGCAAATCATGCAGAAGGCAAACCAACATCCTGCGTTAAATCGAGTGTTTACCACCTTTAACGTTAATGTGCCGTCATACCGTGCCAATATCGACCAGCAGAAAGCGTTAAGTTACGGCGTGGCACTGGAAAATATTAACTCTGCCTTAGGCAATACGTTTGGTAATGGTTTTGTGAATTACTTTAGCTATCAAAACCGTAATTTCCAGGTGTATCTGCAAAACGAAGAAGAATTTCGTAAAACGCCGGAAGACGTCAGTAGCGTATATGTGCGCGGAGGCGACGGCGAACGTATTCCGCTTTCCGAGTTTGTCGAGCTTGAACGTCAAACTGGCCCGGCGGTAGTGTCTAGATTCGGGGTTTATGCTGGCGCTCAGTTCCAAGGTGAACCTGCGGCTGGCTACAGCTCTGCCCAAGCAATTGAAGCGATGGAAGGGATCGTACAAGAGACGCTAGGCTCTGACTGGGGCATGGGCTGGACTGGTACGGCCTACCAGGAGTCCAACATGGGTAGTGCCGCAACCTTGGCGATTGTGTTCGGGCTGTTGATGGTGTTCCTGATTCTGGCGGCTCAGTATGAAAGCTGGTCGTTACCGCTGGCGGTACTGACGGCAACGCCCTTTGCTTTCCTGGGGGGGATTGGCGGGATAGTTCTACGCGGGCTGGATACCAGTGTGTATGTACAGATAGGCATGCTGGTGGTGGTCGGGCTTGCGGCGAAGAACGCGATCCTGATTGTGGAATTTGCTGAGCTGCAGCGTAAAGAGCAGGGTAAATCCATTCGTGAAGCGGCGATTACCGCAGCAGAGCTGCGCTTCCGTCCCATCGTGATGACTTCCTTGGCGTTTATCTTCGGCACTTTGCCGTTGGCCTTAGCCACCGGTGCCAGCGATGTGAGTAGCCACCATATCGGCACCACAGTGGCGATGGGTATGTTCTCGGTGGCTACTTTGGGTAGTCTGTTTATTCCCAGCTTCTATGCCATGATTGCGACGGCGTCTGATTGGCTAGGTCGTAAGATGAAAGGGAACAAACATGAGTCTGCTAAGCCCGCACTGGAGCATGACAAGCACTAGCCCTTAGCGATTAACCAGGGGTGATAATAAGCGGGTGCTACCTTCGGGTGGCACCCGCTTTTTTTAGTGCGATGATCCAGGTCAATGTAGAAGTGGCATTCCAAAGCTAACCTGGACTAAGCTGTAAGTAACAATACATCACCGGCTAAGTACCGGGGGAGGACACGCCATGCAATCGCTACTGCACGCCGCTACGCAATTTCCGAGCATTGTTTTTACCCTCTTTCTCGGGCTATTAGCGCTCTACTGGCTATTAGTCATTATCCGCTTGGCGCCCTTAGAGCTGTTTGAGCGAGATAGTCTAAAAGAGGATCATCTTGCCAGCACGCTGGTCTCTTTAGGCTTCGCAGGGGTTCCCGCCACGCTGGCATTAACGATAATTTTAACTATTGGCGCGGTGATCACACTGGCGATCGAACTGCTGGTGTTGCGTTGGTTGCCTCTCGGCTTGATACGTATCCCGGTAGGGGTGCTAGTGCTATGGGTCTCGCTGGTAGTTGCCTCGCCCGTAGCGGCGATGTTCTGCCAAGCGTTGCACCGCGCGCTACACCGTTACCGCCCCTTCACCCGGCGCTGTTTACTGGGCCAAACGGTCGTCGTGACTGAGCGCCAAGGCGCGGGGGAGCAGGCGTTTGCAGTGATTGATAATGAGCCCAATAGTACGGTGAAGCTGCTTAGCAAACACGATGCCCTGCCTGTAAAGGGCGAGCGCCGGGTGCTGGTGAAGTACTTGCCAGAAGAGGGGGCTTATCGCAGCGTCTCTGAGCAGACGTATCTGGAAACGCGGATTCGTTTGAACAGGTTGCGGCTCAATCAGAAAAACCGCGTTTCAGCCCATTACTCTACTTCCCACTGATACGCTATTTTGCTGGAGGTAGTTACCGGGAAGCACAAATTTTAAGCATCCCGGTTTACTTCCACCACCGACGCCACTGCTGCGCCAGCCACTGTACTGCACGCTGCCAGCCAGTGGCGTTTTGTGCTTTATCCGCTGGTGCTGGGCGAGGTGCGGGACGGTTTAAAAAGTCGAGAACAGGATCAACCTGGGCAGGTTTATCCAGCATGGGGGCGTGACCACAGTTAGGTACGCTAAGTGTTACAAGCTTAGGCTGTGCCTCGGCCATCTTCGGCAGAGTTTCCGGGTCTAATAGCGTTGATTCTTCTCCGCGGATGACCATCACCGGGCAGCGAATGTTCGCCCAGTCGGCCCACATGTCGCGGGGCGTATCGTGAACAAACTGCTCGCCAATGCGCGGATCAAAGTGATACGTCCAACTGCCATCCGGCAACCGACGGGCACTATTGAGTGCGAGCTCTCGGCGTGCAGATTCAACGGTGATACCGAAACTGGCGTAGTGCTGGTTGAGCTCTTGTTGGAGTTCGCTAAAGGTAGAAAACCGGTGGGTAACGCCGAAATAACTGGAAAGACCAATCAGGCCCTGTGTGTTCAGCTCGGGGCCGACGTCGTTAAGAATTAACCGAGAAATACGCGCGCTATGCTGCGGGTCCGCGGCGATCAGCATGCCAAGCAGGCCACCCATTGAAGTGCCCAACCAATCCACGTAATCGAGCTCAAAGTGATCGAGCAGTGCGATTGCTACTGTCACGTAATGGCTATAAAGGTAGTCGTGGGCAGGGAACAGCGACCAGCTTGATAACCCGCGGCCTGGGGTATCCGGGGCGAGAATTCGCCATTCGCTGCCGAGTTCCCGTGCCAGCGCGCTAAAATCGCCGCCGTGACGGGCAAAGCCGTGCCAGGCGATTAACGTACGGGTGGCGGTGGGGTTCCAGATACGTACGGCCACTTCCAATTCGCGTACGCGGATAAACTCCAAAACATCCATAGTGTGCTCACATGGCTATGACAGTAGAGCCAGTATTAGCATACTTGCTGCATTGCAGCGAGGGTAAGGTTAGATGCTTAGCGCTGCATCATGTGAATAGAGGCATCAATCAGTTCGCCGCCGCGTTCGCGAATCGAAAAAGCCTCGGGGTTACGGAGCCAATCGTGAAAAAGACCGCCCAGCATGGACTGCATCAAACGCGTTGCGACTTCGGGGCTAAGGTCTTTGCGCAACAATTGCTGCTGCTCTGCGAGCATAAAGACATCCAGCATCTCTTCAAAGCACTCGTTGCCGATCTGCTCCTGCATGTCGAGCGGGTTAATATCGCTGAAGAACTCGCAGCGATGCAGCAAGATGGAGAGGATTCGCTGGTAAGAGGGCTGCTCAAGGCGCACCAAGCCCGCATGGCAGGCCAGACGTATGGACTCCAGTGGTGATAACTCGGCGTCAGCTTTGTCGACCTCATCCATCAATGACTGGAAGGGCATACGCACTTGTTCAACCAGCGCCATGAACAGGTCGCCTTTGTTTTTAAAGTGCCAATAAACTGCGCCGCGGGTAAGACCTGCATGGCGAGCAATTTGCTCTAGGGAGGTGCGGGCCACGCCTTTGGCAAAAAATACCTCTTCAGCAGCTTCAAGCAGTGCTTCTCGGGTAGCAGCCGCTTCTGCTTTGGTCTTTCTTGCCATGGAAATGCAACCTCATTATCGACACAGTATCGACACATTTTAACCTAAGCTGAGGCATATTTACATTCAAAACTGTATGGATAAATGACCCACTTCATAACGTGGATTAACAAATTCGTCATTTCGCCACTAAAGGCGTATAAACAGGCAATTAAACTAGCCCACATGCGTATTAATGTCGTGAGCAAAATGGATTAAAAATACAGGATATAAAGCATGGCGCGAGCTCCTTTTCAGTTGGGCGAACATTCCATTATGCCCGGTCAACGCTTACAAGTTGATGTGCCGGTGGCGCGCTTATATACCCATACGCCCCTGCATATTCCTGTCGAAGTCGTTCACGGTCGCAAGGATGGCCCGGTGCTGTTGGTATGTGGCGGCATTCACGGCGATGAAATCAATGGGGTGGAAATTGTCCGTCGGGTGCTGCGCGCGAAAGCGATCAATAGTATCCGCGGCACCTTGATCGCTGTACCGGTGGTGAATGTATTTGGCTTCTTACAGCAAACGCGTTATCTGCCCGACCGGCGCGACCTTAATCGTTGCTTTCCGGGCAGTGAGTCGGGTTCTTTAGGCGGGCGCATCGCAGCGCTATTTCGCGAAAAAATTGTTGATCACGCCACGCATATTATTGATCTGCACACCGGGGCTATTCACCGCACCAATCTGCCGCAAATTCGTGCCCAGTTGCAAACCGGCAGCGAAACAGAGCGCATGGCGGATGCTTTCGGTGCCCCTGTGGTACTGAATGCAGAACTGCGTGAAGGCAGCCTACGCCATTACGCCCAGACTCGCGGGATCCCGGTACTCACCTACGAAGCTGGCGAGGCGCTGCGTTTTGACGAGTGGGCGATTGCCCCTGGAGTTCGTGGTGTGCTGCGGGTAATGCGCCGCTTAGGCATGCTGACTGGTGAGCAGCGTCGCCGCACGCCGGCACCCGCGGAGTTGGCCAAAGGGTCAAGCTGGGCACGTGCGCCTATCGATGGCATTTTGCGCCCCAAGGTGCGCCTAGGCGCCCGTGTTGCCAAAGGCGAAGTGCTGGGCAAAGTCGCTGACCCTTTTGGCAATGACGAGGGCGAAGTGCGCGCCGTTGCCGATGGTATTGTGATTGGTATGAGCCGCTTACCACTGGCCAACGAAGGCGAAGCGTTATTCCATATCGCCCGCTTTGATGAAATTGATGAGGCTGAAACCGCCGTTGAGAGCTTTAACTCAAGCTTGGTGCCGCCCCCTGATTCGTTTTATTAATCGCTTTTCATAGCTAAGAACTATCGCTGTGATAGTTAAGGAATGGCTACTATAAATGGCAAGTTGGCCATGGTTTGACTATACCTAGTGGTGGGCTTTGTTAGCGGCTGCAAAAATGATAATGACTACAACAAACAGCTAAGCTTTCATCGTACTCGAACGAGTGGCGATTTAACGCCACGTCTACCGTGACATGGAGGAAAAGCGATGACGAGCGATAAACCCAAGCACACCACAACGGATGCGGGCATACCGGTTAGCAGTGATGAACACTCACTCTCAGTAGGTCCCGATGGGCCGATTGTTCTGCATGATCACTACTTGATGGAGCAGATGGCTGCCTTTAATCGGGAAATGATTCCGGATCGTCAGCCCCACGCAAAAGGGAGTGGCGCCTTTGGTCACTTCCAAGTAACTCATGACGTTAGCCAATACACCAAGGCGGATTTTCTCCAGCCGGGTAAGAAAACCGAGATGTTGGCGCGTTTCTCGACGGTGGCCGGTGAGTCGGGTAGCCCGGACACTTGGCGCGATCCCCGCGGCTTCTCGCTGAAGTTCTACACCGAAGAGGGCAACTTCGACATGGTGGGTAACAATACCCCTGTGTTCTTCGTGCGCGACCCGCTCAAATTCCAGCACTTTATCCACTCACAAAAGCGGAGAGCGGATAACGGTTTACGTGATCACGATATGCAGTGGGACTTCTGGACGCTTTCTCCGCAATCTGCACACCAGGTAACCTGGTTAATGGGCGATCGTGGTATCCCCGCCACGTGGCGCCACATGAACGGCTATTCAAGCCATACTTACATGTGGGTGAACGCTGAAGGCGAGCGCTTTTGGGTGAAGTACCACTTCAAGACTGACCAGGGCATTAAGTGCATGACCCAGGAACAGGCCGATGAGATGGCGGGTGCGGATGCTGACTACCATCGCCGCGACCTGTTCGATGCCATCAAACGCGGCGATTATCCCACCTGGACGCTGCAAGTTCAGATCATGCCGTTTGAAGATGCCAAGACCTACCACATCAACCCTTTCGATTTGACCAAGGTGTGGCCGCACGCCGACTATCCGCTGCAAGAAGTCGGTAAGATGACGTTGGATCGCAACCCCGTCGATTTCCACAGCCAAATCGAACAGGCAGCGTTTCAGCCCAGCAATGCCGTACCGGGCACTGGTTTCTCGCCGGATAAAATGCTGTTGGCGCGGGTAATATCCTACGCGGATGCGCACCGCGCGCGTTTAGGGGTGAACTACCAACATATCCCCGTTAACGCACCCAAGACCCCGGTTAACAGCTACAGCCAGGGTGGTCAGATGCGTATTAACCACTCCACCGACCCGGTGTATGCACCTAATAGCAAAGGGGGCGCACACGCCAACCCGGAAAGGTACTCAGAAGATGCGGTATGGGAAACGGACGGCGAGTTGGTTCGCGCCGCCTACACGCTTCGCTCGGGCGATGGCGACTTCAACCAAGCCAATGACCTAGTCAATAAGGTAATGGATGATGCTGCCCGCGACCGACTGGTCAACAACATTGTGGGCCACGTTTCCGATGGTGTTGAAGAGCCGGTGCTTTCACGGGTGTTTGAGTACTGGAAAAACGTTGATCAGACAATCGGCGAGCGTGTCGAGCAGGGCGTTATGGCGAACCGCCGGGAAAACGGCCAGTAAGCTTACGCTAATAGGAAAACGAACCCGCTACGCTTGCGTAGCGGGTTCTTTATGCCACGCACTCGGGGTCGTTCACCAAGCTAAGCGCGTCATCAAATAGGCGCAACCCTGCGCCTTCTTTATGCGCGTGTTCCGACAAATGACGCCGGAACCGCCGGCCGCCAGGGCAACCCTGAAACAGGCCCAGCAGGTGGCGGGTAATATGATTCAGCTTCGCGCCTTCATCCAAGCGCTGCTGAATATAAGGTCGGAAAGCAATCGCAGCATCCATGCGGCTTGCCGCAGGGCCTTTTTCACCAAATAGCTGCTCATCGACGCCTGCCAGCAGCCAAGGGTTTTGATACGCCTCGCGGCCCACCATCACGCTATCCACATGGGTAAGCTGTGCACGGCACTCGGCCAGCGTTTTAATCCCGCCGTTAATGCCGATATGCAGCTCGGGCCTGCTCTGCTTCAAACGATGAACGCGGGGATAATTGAGCGGTGGCACATCGCGGTTCTGCTTGGGCGACAAGCCCTGCAGCCATGCCTTACGGGCGTGAACGGTAAACACCTCGCAGCCAGCGTCCGCGACGATAGCGATAAACCGCTCAAGGTCAGCGTCTTCATCCTGGTCATCGATGCCAATACGGCACTTCACCGTGACCGGGATAGACACTACCGCCTGCATCGCCCGCACTGCATCGGCCACCTTTTCGGGGTAGCCCATCAAGCACGCGCCAATCATATTGTTCTGCACCCGGTCACTTGGGCAGCCCACGTTCAGGTTCACCTCGTCATAGCCCCACGCCTCAGCAATCGCCGCGCACTCAGCCAGCTCACCGGCATCGCTGCCGCCCAACTGCAGCGCAAGCGGATGCTCCACCTCGCTATAGCCCAAAAAGCGCTCACGAGGCGTCCCGTGCAAAATCGCACCGGTGGTGACCATCTCTGTATACAGCAGCGCCCGCTTAGTTAACGTGCGTGCGAATGCTCTGTAGTCCCTTGTGGTCCAGTCCATCATGGGCGCGACGGAGAAAGTTCTATCCAGCTCCGGGCGGGTAACGCCAGACTTCATGCGGGTTTTCGCGGTTGTGGTATCATTCATAACTGTTCATATTTACAGTAGTTGAGCGGCGTTTTTCATGGTTCGTTGGTACATATTTGGTACGTGAGCCGCTTTTGATTTGGTACATCTGAGAGGCAAGTATGGCAACGATTCGCAAGCGCCGTAAAAAGGACGGCAGTTTCTCATATATGGTGCAAATTCGCATTGCCCGTTGTGGTCAACCAGACCACTTGGATATGAAAACATTCTCTAATAGCTAGCACCTAGCACGCGTTACGTAAGCGCCTCACCTGAAGGATGCGGTAATGGAATCCTCCCGTTCATGGATGCCTGGGTTTGCGTAGTATGGGAATATCACATAATATAAATGAACGTCAGCAGACTTAGTTGACCGAGTCATTGCCAACCGCTAAGCTTTTTACAAAAGCTTAGCGGTTGGCAATGACTCAAGCAATATCCCCACTAACCGTTTGATTTTACTGGTGAAAATCATGGTTTCTTATATTAGCGCAAATCAAAAGAATGGTTTCGTGCTACGCCTACAAGAGAAAGAGCGCAACCGTTTCCAGGAGTATGCAGAAATGCAGGTTTCTCAGGAAGCCATTGATCGCGCTTCTCAATTCAAGAACGCACGTCAGCATGCCCGCATCATTCGTGGTGCGCCAGCTCCGGCGCCGCTCTAAACCTATCTATATTTGTGACTTTGTAATGAGTTTGGATGGAAGATAGCCTTTCAATACAGCCTATTCTGAACCTTATTGCAGAGCTTCCCCCCGAATATCAAGAACGCCTGGTACTCATTGGAGGCCAGGCGATTGCTTTTTGGGGTGCTTATTTTTTGGAAGGGCAGTTAGATAAAGTACACGCGGCTGCTTTGACTTCATCAGACCTCGACATTGTTGCAGGGACTGTTGAAGGGGTCAGGGTATTAGCAGAGCAGTGGAAAGGAGTGCCACGCTTCCCTACGCCAGATGACCATGTACCCAACATGGCATTGATAGAGCTTTATCGCCCTGAAATACTGGCTGACGGGCATTTCGTAGTAGATGTTATGAACCAGGTTTATGGTGGGCTTGATGCTGATAGCATGCGCGCCAAGGCAAGGCTGGTAGAGTGGGATCTACACCAAGACGGTAAAGAAATTCTACGTTTTTATGTTTTAAATCCAGCCGCGCTGTTATGGACGCGCATCGCTAATTTGAAACACCGGCGTATGAGGCCGATAGCGGTTGAACGTGAGCTAGTGCGTACAGAAGTCTTATGCCGAATCGTGCGTGAAGATCTGTGGAACCAAGCACTTGAAATATTCTCAGACCCCGCGGCTAGGCGGCCTAGCCTGGATTATGCCAAGTATGTTTACCGTGACATATCAAGGCATAAAGACACGCGGAGTGTATTAGCTCAGTACCCCTCTCTTATTCACCCTTTTCTTTCTACCATACCTGAGTCGCCTCATTGGCCTGAGTATTTCATGCGAGGCGTGGGCGTATGGCAAGGTCGGTTGATCAGGCATGTGGATGCGATCATTAATCACAAAGTCAGGCGCGATAAGATACGTGCGTCGTCACCCCCCTGATTAAGTAGCGCGACTCTCGAGAGTCTGAGCCTAAGCGATAATTTTAGCTGAAAGCTAAAATTATCGCTTTAAGTTAGCTCATGGCTATCATTATTCTGATGCAGAAGATCACATACTGACAAAGCGCCTTAAAAGTCTTGCTGCGAATGCCGTGCTGACGCGTGGTGAAGAGTCC